>CAILMK010000208.1 GCA_903835275.1 uncultured bacterium
AACATTGGAGACTTCGCTGAGAGCAAGTATGCAACGGGGATCATGAATAGAGCGGCAAGGGTACTAAGAAGCAGTATGAAACGTGCCGGAACTGAAAGGTTGACAAATAGAGTCTTCCTTTTCTTTATCAAAATAACAATGAAAATAATGGTAATCAACACGGCGAATACTCCCATGAAAATACCATTGTAGTAGTTGAGGTAGAATTGTTTGAGATCTGAAATTTTTGGCGGTCCCAGCCAGGAAGCTCTTTGTCCTTCCACGATAATATCCTTTATCCTTTTAAACCACGTGAGTGCTAAAATTGCCAGCATTAGTAAACCGGAGAGCATATAAGAAAAAAGCATTTTCTTCCGCCATAAAATCAGAAGACTGATAAAGCATAGCATAGGAAAGAAAATGGTTATGTAATGCGACATGAAGAGCAAATAGATTATCAGCCCCTGCAGAATGATCCATATCGGTTTGAATGGATTGTTGATTTGCCTTATCAAAACAATGAGGCTCAACTGGCAGAGAAATAATACAAGGGCATATACCCGTGCTTCCTGTGCATAATAATGCAAGATATTTGAACAAGCAAATAGAATCAGGGCAATCCATGCCTGGTAGCTATTAAAATGTTTTCTAATGGTGTGAAACATCAAAACACCAACAGCACTCATAAATATGGCGCTTAGAAAACGTACATTAAAAGCAGAAATACCTCCAAGCTTTTCCCATAAGCCCAGGACCTCATTGTATACCGGCGGATTTATATCCCATTTGGAAACACCGATGATTTCCATCCATGGTCTTTGCGCATTGAAAATGCTGAAGCATTCATCAAACCAGATACTGTATCTCGCAATGTCAATGGAGTGAAGGATAAGCAAACACCCGAAAATGAGAAAATAAATCCCGCGTTGTTTAAAGAATTGGATGATAGATGGTTTGGAGAGCATAAAGGTTTGAAATTATTTATGAACCCCAGCGCATTCCAATACGCATTGGATAAAATTCATAAGTACCTACTCCAGCTTTAACAGCCGGATCATTCGCCATGAATTCTTTAATTTGATCATCCGAATCAACCTCTATGATGCCAAGCCCAAATCCGCCATTTGGATCCATCACCGGACCTAATGCCACCACAAATCCTTTGTCTCTGAGTGCTTTCCAATAGCCAACGTGTTGCATCATGACGCCTTTTTCTTCATCAGTCATATCTAAAGTGAAGGAAGGACGGCAGGGATTGAGTTTTAAAAAGAAACCTTTTCTTTCTGCGGGATTGGTCATAATCAGATCTTATGATGCAAAAGTAAGGAAATTCTGCTAAAATAATTTCTGCACTCCATGAGCGATACCAGCCTCGTGATCCAGCAGCCATTTTTTGCGCCATACGCCTGCCACATACCCGCTTAGTTCACCACGTTGTCCAATAATGCGATGGCACGGTACAATAATCAGCAGATTGTTTCTTCCATTGGTGGCACCAACTGCACGGACACTTTTTTCATTGCTGATCTTTCTGGCAATCTCTATGTATGAGGATGTCCTGCCATAAGGGATCATGCTCAGTTGTTCCCAAACATCCTGCTGGAAGGTAGTACCTTCCTGTTTGAAGGGTACTGTGAATTTTTTGAGTTTTCCTGCGAAATATTGTTCCAATTGTTTTTTTGCTTCTTCAAGGATAGGAAAATACTCACCGGTTTCAGGTTCTTTGTTATCCACAAATGAAACGTAATGAATGGCACTTTCATCGCCACAGATTTCAATATTACCGATAGGAGAGGAGAGTTGAATAGTCCGGATAGTCATAGGGCGAGTTTTGCAATGTAAGAATTGCATTTGCAAAGGTACTTAAAAATAAGGGACAAAGGGCGAGGGACAAATAAAGGGACAAGGGACAGGAAATGTGTAAACTGATATAAAATCCCATGAATCTTTTAATCTTATAAATCCTGGTTCAGACA
>CAILMK010000209.1 GCA_903835275.1 uncultured bacterium
GGATTTTCGATTGCGGATTTAAATAGAATAAAATTATGATTTGGGATACATTGGAAGAAGGAATTACATTTGAGAGCTCCGGATTATTTTTAAAATGGAACACTCCAATTAAGAAATTGAAATCTATTGGCAATCCTAAGTTTGAATCAGGTGGTGGACATGCATCCATAATTTGGGAAAATGAAGCTCTACTAAATGGTATCATTGGCAATTGGTCTGTTCATTATTGGGCTTGGGAGAATGAGGCTTTACCGATTCGAATTATTAATCGCATCTTTGGATATTTTTCAGGATACAAGGATATTCTCATAAGAAACAAATTAAAGTCAATTGATTTGAATTATTCCGAAGATACAGAATCATTTGAAGCTTATGAATATCTAAAGGCTCATTTATTAGGTATTCTTGGAGAACCACAAATTCAAAAAGAAGGACATGACAAAGAAATAAAATGGATTTCAAGAAATTATTATATTTGCCTTTACCTATTTGAAATGCATGCATATCGATGTAGCCTTTCGATAGGCAAGAATTGACGAAATTGTTTTGCAATTTAATTTTTAGAATTTAGATATTAATATTTAGTATTTCCCAATCGTGTTTATCGAACCACAATATACCCAAGACCGCGGCACAGGATGGATAGAAGTCATCTGCGGGCCGATGTTCTCAGGCAAAACAGAAGAACTGTTGCGCAGGCTCAGGCGGGCGAAGATCGCCAACCAGCCCATGGCTATTTTCAAACCGGAAATTGATACCAGATATGGAGAGCATCGCATTGTTTCCCATGATGCGAATTATTTTCCGTCCATGCCCATTAAGCATAGCAAAGATATTTTAAAAAATGCCGGCGATGCTATATTAGTAGCTATTGATGAAGCACAGTTCTTTGATGATGAATTGCCCAAGGTTGTGGAAGAACTTGCGATTTCGGGTAAGCGCGTCATCGTAGCAGGACTGGATATGGATTACAAAGGGAATCCTTTTGGCTCTATGCCGGATATTATGGCGCTGGCAGAATACGTTACCAAACTTTCTGCCATCTGTGTGCAATGCGGCGGACATGCCACGCACTCCTTTCGTAAATCCGAAGGCGATGGATTAATTCTCCTTGGAGAAAAAGACGTCTATGAACCCAGGTGCAGAAAATGCTTCTATGAAAAAAAATAATTTTACTACACATATTTTAGTCTGATGACAACGATAAATTTTAAAGATTTTGCAAAGAACGAGAAGGATTCTCCTGAAGTGTCTTTTCGTAGAATACTCATTCTGTTTGTTGCCCTTTCATGTTGCTTCTGTGGTTTCATATGGGGATTATTATATTATTCCATATTTGGGAAAGGCATAATTACATATCTGCCTTTTTCATTTGTTGCCATAGTCGGATCCACAATCATTATCTCCCATCTCCTACGTAATTATAAAGTTCTCGTTTACGCACAACTCATTTGTATCACCTGGATCCCAATGTTTATTCAATGGAGCATTGGCAGTATAGACAGAAGTGGATTCGTTACAGCCTGGAGCTTTCTTGGCCCCCTTGGCGCACTAATTTTCCTTAAATTACGGCAGTCAGTTTTATGGATGATTATGTTTATAATTATTGTATCTGTCATTTTTGAGCCATCACTTTTAGGAGAGAAAGCGGAAGTCACACACAATACCAGGATATTATTTTACATAATGAATATAGTTATGGCTTCATCAGTGGTATTTGTAACCATGGCTTGGTTTGCCCGGATTATACAAATTGAGAAAGGGCGTTCAGATGATTTGCTATTAAACATCCTTCCCACTGAAGTTGCGGAAGAATTAAAATCCAAGGGACAGGCGGATGCCCGCTTAATGGATGAAGTAACTGTATTATTTACAGATTTCAGAGCATTTACCGAAATTTCCGAAAAGCTTACCGCCAAAGAACTGGTATCTGAGATCAATGAATATTTTTCCAGTTTCGATGTTATCATGGATAAATACGGCATTGAAAAAATAAAAACCATAGGTGATTCCTATATGGCAGCGGGGGGCTTACCATCACCCAATAAGACACATCCTGAAGATGTGGTAAATGCAGCTTTGGAAATTCAAAAATATGTGCTTAAGCATAAGGTGGAAAGAGAATCGCAGGGGAAACCTTACTTTGAGGTTCGTATAGGAATTCATAGCGGACCTGTAGTGGCAGGCATTGTAGGTATAAAAAAATTTCAGTACGATATATGGGGCGATACTGTCAACACCGCGTCACGCATGGAAAGCAGCGGAGAAGCCGGAAAAGTTAATATAAGCGGTACCACTTATGAATTGGTACGCGATAAATTCACCTGCATACACCGGGGGAAAATAAAAGCCAAGGGCAAGGGTGAAGTAGATATGTACTTTGTAGAAAGATAAAACTATGAAA
>CAILMK010000210.1 GCA_903835275.1 uncultured bacterium
TATCCCATGCCCTGAATCAATTTACTATTGGTGGTATAAAACCAAATTTAGGAATGGGTATACGCTACGTCTATAATAAAGAAGAAAACCTCGATTTCCGCCTCGACGCCGGACTTGGTATTGATGGAAATTACGGCTTGTACGTTACCGCCGGAGAAGCTTTTTAAGAGATGGGATTCAGATTCACTGAATATACGGTGATCAGGTTGGTGTCCCGCCCGTAGTACAGTTTATCCAACGCCTCATACATATTCTTTGCGCGGAAATAGGAGGTATGTAATTCCTTGTCGTTTCGGGCCATCCATTGCACAGTATAGGTGTTTTCCTTTTCACGGACTTTTTTGACATAGGTTACCATTTTTTGGAGCGCCTCTGTTTTATCAATCCCTATTTCCGAATGGAAGAGAAAGGACTGGTTGTGCCTTGGATTAATGGTAACAAGGTTCAGGGTTATTTTGCCGCTGTTCTTTTTATAATCAAAACGGAGGGCGTCTGTTCCCATCCCAAGATAATCAAGAATTTCCTTCTCGATTTTTTTTGTGCCTGTATCAGTATCTTTTTTCATAGTGTAAATTTTGAAATCCTGTAAAAAATATTCGTTAGAACCTCACGCGCACCATAATTGCACCGCGTTCAGTAAACCCCGGTATTATAAACTCTGTATTGGAAACCTGTGCGCCATCACGTGGGAGGATTTTGCCTATGTATTCCTGCGGATGTATCAATACCCTTGTTTCATCCTGTCCCTTTGAGTTCAGGTTGAATGAAGAAAGAAGCCATCTTTTCCTTGACAGATCATTGAAAACAAATACTAACTTATCATCCATGGCGTGCAGTAAGTAGGATGAATAAACTCCATTGTCATTAATGCTTACCTGTTCTTTATTGAGAATATGATACCAGTCTTTTTTGCCTTCCTTATCCAGGGAAATAACAATAATATTATTGTAATAGAAAAAATAACGGAAATTATTCATGGGCAGCCCGCCGTAGAAATTCATATCTGATTGAAGCTCCCGACTGGCTTTATACTCTTCGGCAATAAGTACTATTCCGCCATCCCTGCGCAGTACCACATCTCCTAAACGTATTGAAGGAATTCCGTTTTTCGGGCTGTACGTACCTGTTACGTCATGTAGCACATCCGGAGAGAAGGGCAATGCCCGAGAGCTTATGTTGCGTGTTGAATCAAGTGCTCCAGACCATAAATAATATCCTTTACTGTAATTGGAATCTTTCAAGTAGTACAGTCCTGCAAAAACAAATTTTTTATTGATGTGATCGGTTTTTAAAATGCCTTCGGATACATTGAAGCTATCATTAAACAATGAATGTGTTTTTAATAAATTCTGCCCCATGCTGCCATAAGCAATGGAATACCTGTATCCATCCCTGAATACTTTTTTAGGCGCCTCCAGCCTGAGAAGAATAGCAATATCCTTATCGGTGTATGCAACCTGATCCAGCGTATAAGGATTGGTGACTTCCATATCAAATTCACCTTTGTTTTTTATATTCAATGCTGAATCTAAAAGCATGTATGTATATTCAGTCGGGACTTCTGCTTTTATCCTTGGGGCAAGTATAAGTGTGTTGGAATAGTTTCTTGATTTTATTACCTGTATATAATCCTGTTCCGGATCCTGGTCAGCAACGGACATGATCAGGCTATCATTGCGAAGGGAATTTAATTCGGGACCCGTTTTTTTTACAAGTATATCAATGTTTTTTGTTGATTTATCCCGCTCGCAATAGAATATTTCAAGCTCATTTACACGGACGATAATTTGCAAAAGAAATTGATCCTTTCGGATAAGGAATTCCTTGCTTATATGGGTTTTTAAATCACCTGCATATTTTTCAATAATGATATTTCTTCTCCGCTGGTGATAATTTTGATGAAGTACATATAGCCCGTTTGAATTTTGTGCAAGAACAGTTGTGAAGGGCGCCTTGCTATTTACATCTTCAGGAGTAGAATAATCAACCGTTTGTGCATAGCCTATTGTATGAATGCCAAGAATGAAAAACAGTAGAATAGTAAGTTGACTTAGTATAATTTTGGACCTTTCCGAACGTTGAACGCTATTCGCCAAGGCGAGCCCTGCGGGGACTTTCCGACTACCACTGGTTGCACGAAGTGCTTCCCCCTTCAGGGGGTTAGGGGGCAGCGGTATTTTGGAAATAAAATTCACATTTAAAAATGTTTCCAGCCTTGTGCCTGTAAGGGATAACGGTTACCTGATTTTGAAATAAACATTGTTTTTTCTTCAGGCTCTGTCATGTACCCAATGATGGTAAAATCAGGATTGTTTTCTATTTTTTCAACTTCTGAAGGGGAAATGGTGAACAGCAATTCATAATCTTCCCCGCCATTGAGTGCGCATAAAGTAGGATCTATCCCAAGGTTAATTGCTGTATGATAAGTACTCGGGTCTATAGGGATTTTCGCTTCATATATAACACAACCTGTATTACTCTTTTTGCATAAATGCAATGCCTCTGATGATAGCCCGTCGGATACATCTATCATGGAGGTGGGTGATAGTTTTAATTCCTTAAATGCATCAATAATATCCTTGCGCGCTTCAGGGCGTAGTTGTCTTTTTAATATATAGTCATGTCCTTTGAGGTCAGGTTGGATTTCCGGATTGGTGACGAACACGCGTTTTTCGCGCTCCAGTATTTGCAGTCCCAGGTAAGCTCCGCCGAGGTCGCCGGTCACTACAAGAACATCATTGGGTTTAGCGCCGCTTCTATATATTATATCATCATTAAACGCGCTTCCAATCGCAGTGATGCTGATAACCAGTCCTGCCTTGGATGATGTAGTATCACCACCTACCAGGTCAACACCATAATTCATGCAGGCGGTTTCCATTCCTACGTATATTTCCTTAATGGTTTCCACAGTGAATTTGGCGCTGATGGCAAGCGAAACGAGCACTTGCTCCGGCTTGGCATTCATTGCATAAATATCTGAAATGGAAGCAGTGATAACTTTATAGCCAAGGTGCTGCAAAGGAGTATAGGCAAAATCGAAATGAACGCCTTCCACGTACATATCTGTAGAAACCACCATAGTTCCTTCAGGGTATTGTATAACCGCGGCGTCATCCCCGGCAGCTTCCACTGTTGAATCGTTTTTAATGAGCAAATTCTCAGTAAGGGTTTCTATCAAACCAAATTCGCCCAGGTCATTGATCTCTGTTTCTCCAATATTATCCATAGAGTACAAAGGTAGGGGGGGAATTACGAA
>CAILMK010000211.1 GCA_903835275.1 uncultured bacterium
ATTTCAAGTATATCGACATTTAAGGATTACTCGTCCGTTGTCGAAGGGTAGAAAGATGGATCCCGATAGTAATGTCGGGACTAGATAAATGATAAGGCTCCGATGTATCGGAGACAGAATCCGGCTTATAGGTCTGCTTTTTTATTTTATACATATTTTCAAAGAAATGAACAGAACCATCGTTAAAGTTTTAGAAGCCCGATTCATTACCCACAACGTCAAACGATTTGTTGTAGAAAAACCATTAAATTTTGATTTTATTCCGGGTCAAGCTATTCATATTTCTATAAATTTACCCGAATGGAGAGACCAATTGCGTCCTTTTACTTTTACAAGCTTACGTGAATCTAATTTTCTGGAATTTATGATTAAAATATACGATGATCATAAAGGCGTGACCAACATGCTAGGAAGAACTAACGCCGATGACGAACTAATTTTACATGATGTATTAGGAGCGATTCAATTCAATAAACCAGGTGTATTTATCGCCGGTGGAACAGGTATTACTCCCTTTATTGCCATTTTTAGAGAACTCTACAAAAACAATCAATTGAGAGGAAATCGATTAATTTATACCAATCAAACCTCCGACGATGTCATCATGGGGGAAGAATTACATCACATGTTCAAACAAGATTTTGTAAATGTATTAACACGCCAAGGAATTGTAGGCTATGTTGGAAAACGTATCGATAGAAATTTTCTCATAGAAAACATTGTCGACTTTAGTCAAAACTTCTACGTATGTGGTCCCGATAATTTAGTAAAAGATATTATCAATCATTTAACCAACTTAGGAGCAGATCCTGAAACACTAATTTTTGATAAATAAGCTAAATTTCATCTTCCTCCTCCTCATCACTTTCAAATTCAAAAAACGAAAATACAGAACCTCCATAATTCTTCTGAAACGAAAAATGCATCATGTGGTCAAGTTTAGTATGTTTGGAGTGCTCCATAATCATCATACCTTCTCCGTCTAATAACTCTTTTTCAAAAACCAATTCGATAAGTTTTTCAAATTCTTTTTGCGCAATGCCATAAGGTGGATCAGCAAAAATAATGTCATAAGAACCTTTGTGTTTTTCTAGAAATTTAAACACATCACTTTTAATAGCCGTAATATTCAAATCAAATTCCTTAGCCGTTTTCTTGATGAAATTGACACAACCCATGTCTCCATCAATAGCGGTAATAGTATCGCTACCACGAGAACCAAACTCATAACTGATGTTTCCAGTTCCAGAGAATAAATCTAAAACTTTCAACTCGGAAAAATTAAAATGATTGTTCAAAACATTAAATAATGCTTCTTTGCTCATGTCAGTTGTGGGACGAACCGGTAAGTTTTTGGGAGCTGTAATTCGTCTGCCTTTGTATTTTCCAGAAATGATTCTCACGAGTGTAATAGTATAAAGTGTTCGCGGTTTTCTTTTTCCGTGAAATTGTTTTTAATAACTGAAACATCAAATAAGGAAACGTTTCTGATGTATTTGTAGGCTATTTGATAAAAGGCGTCCGATTCAATAATAGCACCAAGAAATTCTAATTTGAAATGCTCCGGGTTGAGTTGCAATTGTTCTGCTGTAAAAAGAATGTAGTAAATAAAATCTTCTGGTGTTTTGTATTCAAACGAATTAAATAAATGCAACTTCTGATTTTGTAACACAACAATCTCAAAGTGACTTTCACTTACATGAATAAACATCTTGCGTTCCTCATTGTTCTTCGATACATCTAACAACTTCCCAACTAAAATACTATTGGCATGTTTGTAATCAAAAGAACCATATTGATCGATGAAGAAGTTATTCATATTCACATACGGAATGTACACATTGTTCATCTCATATTTATCCAATGCATCAAAAGTGAAGAAATCAGTTTCAAAAACTTTGGTGTTGTATTGCAAATAACTGCCCAAAAACTCTTCATCAAACAAAGCTGTTGGAACAAAAGCACAAAGATTGTTGCTATGAATAATAACTATTTCATCATACCGATGCTTCAATTCAGGATTTTCCCTAAA
>CAILMK010000212.1 GCA_903835275.1 uncultured bacterium
AAAATGGTTCCTACACAGCATGAACTAAAATCTCGTCCGCAGGTGGTCAATTTGATCCGGTGCGGGGTGGTCAATTTAGACCGGCATCAGGTGGTCAGTTTCGTCCGGTGGACGGTGGTCAATTTGACCGAGTTTTCCAGTATGACTGCAATACCAGTATCATCTATAAATATCAATAATCCTTACGTATCCAGACTCCAAATAATGTCAAATGGGTAATAATTTCTTAAGCTTTATGGCAATTGCATTGTTAATACTTGAAGATCAATAAGATATATTTTCTACCGCCTTTTTCAAAGCAAAAATCCTCATTAAATCGGTCTTAAATCGGTTCGAAAGTTGTACCTTTGGGATCACAGATTTTTTTATCCACCAAAGCTCCATCCAGGAGCTTTTTTTTGTCAATATTCAAAAGCATTCACCCTCAATACACCCAAAATAAAAAGCCCCCCGATTTCTCGGAGGGCTTTTCTAATGGAGTTATTCTATCTTTATTTTGTCCTGATCAGTTTGTAAGTAGCTGATTTATCACCCACCGTCATTTTGAGGAAATAGATGCCTGAAGTATTCAGGGCATTATAATCATCAGAATTAACGGATAGGGTATAAGTTCCTGCTTCCTGCTTGCTGTCTGTAAGTGTAGCAACTGTTCTTCCCAATATATCATTCACACGAATGGTAACATGATTGGATGTGCTCATGTTATAGGAAATATGCAATTGGTTATTAAATGGATTCGGGAATACATTTACAGTCATTCCACCAATCATGCTCTCAATTCCTGTCGGCAAATAAATAACTGAATCCTTGGTAGAATTAGTGCAACCGATAGAGTCTGTTACTGTCAGCATTGCAACACGTGCACCCGGTTTGTATTTGTATGTAGGGGAAGTTGAGGTGCTTGTACCGCTTGTATCTCCAAAATTCCATGCATATTTAATCAAGGTAACATCCTTTGGAGTGAAGGAAGCAGTACCATCTGCAGCAACTGAAACGCTGAATTTAGCATCCACACTATCAATACTAAGTGATGTACTGCCAGTTGTTGAACAACCTTTGCTGTTACGTACAGTAAGCTTGACGGTTTCTGCGCCAACTGCCTTATAGATCTCCTTAGGGCTAACGAGGTTTGACGTATCGCCGTTTCCAAATGACCATGATTGGGAAGTGATGCTTCCGGAACCTGCAGTGCTTGTATTTGTAAACACTGTAGTGTCATTTAAACAATGATGTTTATACGAGAAATTAACAACAGGAGAAGCATTTACCACTACAGCCGCAGAACTTGTATCGCTGCACCCGGCAGAGTATTTGATCGTTTGCTTAACACGGTAAATTCCACCTGTAGCCGGAGTAAATGATGGACTTGCAGAAGTTGATGAGTCCACTTTTGTTCCTGAAGCATTCACCAGATAGTATTTATAAGAAACAGTCGCTTTAGGATCCACTACACTTTTATCAGTAACGCTGCTTGCACTTCCTGAGCAAACAGGAGTAATTGCAGTAAGTCCTGCTTTAGGTGCCTTTAAGAATAAAATTGAAATCTTAGACGTGGTATCATTGGCATGGTTTGCATCAGGTGAGATAATAGCATCCGCCTGGAAGATATAGGTTCCGCCTGCAGTGGTGTTGAGAGATGGGAAAGAAACATATATCGTATCATCAGAAGCGCCAAGCGTTTTGGAAGGGCTGGTGGAAGCACTTGCAGTAGCTGCTCCTGTAACGTTAACTGTTACCTTGTATCCCGTTGTTCCGGATGTACCATAATTGTGTACAATCACTCCTACTGTCGTAGAAGAACTGCCGCAAGCCGGGCTTACCGGAGAAAGGATTGATTTAGCCCCTATATCATTGGATAAGGAGAACTCATCTGCACCAATATCAGGAGTTGTTGTGCTGCGTGTTTGTCCGTCTATATCAAGAACAACTCCCAGGGGAGTGCCTGCGTTATTCAGGCAGGAACCTTTTACGTGCAGGTCAACGTCACTTGTATATAACGGATTGCACGATACGCTGTTTGCGTCCATGCTACTATTGGTTTGCCAGTCAGAAAGAGCTTTGCAAATTGTACCCGCATAGTTGCCGGTATTTCCTGAATATGTAAACAGATCATTATAATTTCCTGAAGGATATCCTGCACCATCAGTAGAAATGGCATAACCAAGGCTATCCGCAAATATGTTATTTTCAATGTCAGTAGTGATCCTTATTCCACCGACACTTTGGAAATTTCCTGCTATACTTGTACTATCGGTATTATACATATTTATACTGTTCTGATAGCAGGTCAATCCGTTATCATACTGGCTGAATATTCCGGTAGATGGATTACTTCCTCCAACAGATACAAAGTTATTTTCAATATCAAGGAAGGCTGCGTATGTACCGTTCACATTATCAAAATTAGAATGGATACCGGTACCTCCGTTTGGTAGGTCAACCTTGTTCATGGTTACTTCATAACCATAGTTATCAAAATACAAGTCAATGCCAATAGCGGATGATGAAGAAAGATTTGTGATTACATTTTTATAAGCAACAAAGCTATCTGTAAACCATGATTTGATACCATATCCATAACATGAATCGATCCAGTTATTGGATACAATATTATTGGTTGAATAATTATTATTCAAGTCAATAAATATTCCGTCTGATGCGTCACGGATATTATTATTATCAACGAGGTTGTAATTATTTGGATCAGCAGAAAAATATAAACCTGAAGTTATGTATGTGTAGCTGCTTCCATTCGGTCCAAGGATCACATTATTTTTAAATGTATTGTGACTTGCTCCGTTCCTGAGATAGAAAGCAGGGCAATAATCACTTCCTGAACTATGGCTTACAGTCATCTTTTGGAAAGTCACCCATTTGCAACCACTCAATGCTACTGTAGGATTCATACTGGATGTTGACGATCCTGAACCTGTATAATCAAGAATTACCTTGCTGCTATCCATGGATTTTGATTCGAAAGTAATCGAATTTTTTGCAGATGTTCCTGCTACAGGTCCAATATCAATTGTTTCAGAATAGCTTCCGTCCACAGCATTGATAACTACTGCACCGCAAACACCGCCTGCGCTAAGTGCTGCTACAGCATTTGTAAAGCTTGTAAAGGAACCACCTCCGCTTGGATCGATCACGTAAGTACCACTGATAGCAGGTGTAATTGTTTCCCCGCTTGAATCATTATGTACATTCCCGTCAGTTGTTCCGTTAGGAGAAGAAGTATATGCAACAATTTTAGTTGAAGTACCTACAGTGAATGAATGCGAAGTCAATTTAACGAGCATGTCCTTTTTCACTCCAAGAGCCGGGCTGATGGTAAGTGATGTAGTAGTGAATGCGCCTCCGTTGATGGAATAATTAACATCAATGCTGGAGATGCTGTTTGTGCCAAAATTGTTAATACGCACATAAATATCCTTTGTGCCTACGCAGAAAGGAACATAAGGGCTGTCTATGGAAAGTACACCTGCATCGTTGGGAACGGGGATAAATTCATCAGCGCCTATCATAGGAGTGGCTCCTCTTTTATCACCGTCAATATCAGTTTTTATTCCCAGTGGAATTGCTGCCTGCAAACCTGTGTTTTGAGCATGCAGATCAGTAGCGGATTTGAATAACGGATTTATTGAAATGGAATTCGCATCCAATGAGCTTGCAGTTTGCCAGTCAGACAGTGCAGGAGCAGCAGTACCTGCATAATTCCCAAGCGTATTTGCTTTTGGAACATAGAAGTTATTATAGTCAGAATAGGAAGGCGTGGTTCCTGTATAAGAAACCGCATATCCGCCACCGGTATTCACTGCGTTATTATCGTAGATGAAATAATTGGGAGTTGTATAATGATTTGTAAGAATAGCCGCTGTAGTGGAAGTATTGGTAATATTAATACTGTTATAAGCAGCCAGGATATAGCCGGAATATTCCAGGTCTATACCGAAAGTTCCGCTGCTGTATAATGGACTGCTTGAACCTTCCGCTGAAATGAAGTTATTGTAAAAACGTGCTGTATCATTTACATCACCAATGGCGTATTCGGCAAAGATACCGGTACCACCACCCATAAGATCAAATTTGTTATTATAGATCTGTGTTGCTCCGCTTGTGAAATATAAATTAACACCGGCGAATGTTCCACCATATACACTGTATAATAGATTTGTGAGTGTATTGTTGTAAATTAAAGGCGCTACGCAATACTGCATAGATACTCCGCCTTGTGATACGCTGTCAATAGTATTATAGGCTACAACATTTCCAGGTTCTGTTCCTGTGAAAAAAGAAACCCCTTGCACGCCTGTTAGCATTACTCCGTAAGAACCATATTTTATTCCATTATGGCTTACTGTAAGGAATGAATCAACATCACCCGGTGAAGAAACCGCATTACCATAAAGGTTGCTGCTGCTATTAACACCATAGATAAGGTTATTGCTGATGCTGTCAAATGCAGATCCGCCACTAAGCTGGAACACATTTTTGTAGAAGTCAAATCCTGTGCTAAGTCCCGCTGTTACGGTAAGGTATTTAAAGGTAACATATGATGCTCCTGTAAGCGAAATGGTTGATGTTGGTACACCGGTATAATTATATGCTGTATCAATAGTCACCTTAGTGCTGTCATGTGATTTTGACTCGAAGGTTACCCTCTTGGAATTGGAAGCTCCGCCTACGGTATACAATGATACGTGCTCATTGTAGGAACCATCGGCAATATTCATTGTTACCGCACCGCAAACCCCTTTCAATACAAGATCACTTGCCGCCGCGGAAATGCTTGTATAATCAGGAGAACCACCACTATTACTGATCAGGAATGTTCCGATCAGACCCGGTGTAAGTGTTATGCTTTTTGAATCGTTGGAGGAGTTTGAATCCACCACTGAATTAGGATTGCTTGAAGATATTTTAACGGTGTAATTTGTACCGCTGCTAAAGCTGAAATTTCCAAGCTTTACATCTGTACCTGCACCGGAACCAAGGCTACCCGTCCATGAAACTGATGTCTTGGGTGTACCATTTATACTCCAGTCAATAGTTGCACTTGTAATGGTACCTGTACCGAAGTTTAAAAGTTTTGCATAAACATCATGGGAGCCGGCACAAAAACCTGTTGAAGGGCTATCAATGCTGATAATACCTGCATCATATAATAATGGCCTGAATTCATCTGCGCCGATATCAGGAGTAGTGGTATTGCGTAATTGTCCGTCAATGTCAGTAGTGATACCGGTAATAGGAGTAGCCGTTGCATTAAGCGCAATATTGCTTACGTGAAGATCTGATGTGCTTACAAAGTAAGGATCTACATCAGTATCGTTGGCAGCCATCCCGTAGCGATTGAGTTTCCAGGTAGGAAGATCCTTGTAATTCACATAATAAAAATTCAAAAGGAACTGGCTGTTGGGAGAGTACATATTATTATTGTCTTCATTCTTCACTGAGAATGAAGAATTGGACCACTCAAAATATGCGTAAGAAGTTCCTGAACGAAGATTAATAAGGTTATTGTTATAAACATCGCAGGAATTGATAACAGAATTAAAATTTGGTATTTCCAATGCGGAAGGAGTGCTTGCACTGCTTGCCTGGATACCGTAAATGAGAATGTTATTATAATAGAAGTTAATATAATCACAGAAATAAGCATAGACACCAAATTCTGATGCTCCTCCAACACTTATAAAGTTATTGGATACGGTGTCCGTATAGGAACTTCCTCCCGTAATGTAATTCAGGTTCATTCCATATCCGCCGTCAGGCATGATGATCTTGTTCCTGCTGAATTGCCCGGTGCTGTATAGTGTACCAAAGAATCCATACTGGTTGCTATAGTCGATTCCGAAACCTCCGGAACTGCCTTTTACAAAAATTGAATTACCTGTAATGATCGTGCTATCCCCGGAAAGGATTTGTATACCCGCATAATAAACACTGTCAATGATGTTTTTTACAATGGTATTTCCTACACTGAAGTCAGATTGTGTAGTAGGGTTGGATTGGAAGTAAAAGCCACAGGATCCCCTTCTCATCAAATTACTATTGTAGTAATTATAATTTACCTGATCATTACCTGAACCGGTATGGATAAGGGCATCATTAAATCCTGTATACGTGGAAACAACACCTAGTATCTGGCAATGACTAATGGTATTAAATTCTGCCAGTGCATCCATCTGGATAACGCCGCTGTTTCCGCTGGAAGCAGTACTTTGAATAGTTATCTTATTGAATGTAAGATACGATGCACCTGTAATATGCAATGTGTAGTTGGCAGTGAAGCTATGTGATGTTCCATCATAGAGAATCACTTTTGAGCTGTCACCACTTGATGAGGTAAACATGATGGTGTTTGTGGCAGAAGCTCCTGTGATCGCGGAGAATTCAACCTGTTCGTTATAAGAGCCATCGTTGACCTTGAATACAACAGCACCGGCTACTCCGGGTCCATTGGTAGTTCCTGCAGAACGCGTACCACTGAGAAGGTCAGAGGCTGCATCGCTGAAAGAGGTGTAGTTTGTTGCGCTCGCTGAGCTGGAAGGGTCTATGGTGTAGCTACCTTTCAGGCCACCTGCCTGAACATAACCGGCCACCAATAGAAAAGCCATGAAGAATACTTGGAATCTTAATGGCTTAAAGAGTTTGTCGTAGTGTGTTGAGTTCATAAATTTGGATTAAAAATTAACGATCCAAATATACGGCATTCCAATCTTAATTATTCCTTAATTTTTCGTCAAATTATTCAATGGGAATTAGATCCTGAAATAAAAAAAGCTGACGATCTCCTTAAGGTAACCGTAGTGACTTTTTTCTAAAATGACCCCTATTCGCCGCGGCGAACCTTGAAGTGGACTTCTCCTTAGCTCTACCTGCACGAAGTGCTTCCCCCTTCAGGGGGTTAGGGGGTAAAGGTTTCTGTTTTGTATAGTAATGAAATAAAAAAACGCCCCGGTGCGGAGCGTTTCTACAGAAAACATGATTCTAGGGGATTCTCAAACTATTTCGTAATAATGAATTTTTTGGTTGCTACACTGCCATGACCTTGCATTTGCAGGAAGTAAATGCCTTCGGGCAATATGTTGGTGTCAATTCTCAGGCGACTGTCACTTAAATCCTTTGGAATGGTGATGTTTTGCATCTCCTGTCCGTATACGTTGAAGATCTTTATGGTTTGGGGACTGATGCTTTTAAATTCTATGTTTAAAACATCCTTTGCAGGGTTAGGGTAGATGTGCACGCTTTTTTCCAGCAGGTTGGCCTCATCAATTCCGGTAACCGGAATGAAAAATTTTATAGTGTCTGATTGCACCCTCGCTGAAGAAATGTTCAGGTTGTTATCTGCTATAAGGACTGAGGAAACATCAAAAAAAGATTTGTGTGCCGCACCTCCGGAAATATTATCACTCACTACATATTTGAACATGATGATTATTCCGCTATCACTTTTCCCCTTTTTATTCATTGCTGATTGTCCGGCGTGGGTAGTACCTGCGCCATGATCATTTTTGGTAATCCCGATTATTCCGCCATTTCCAATCCAGCTACCGCTGAAATCAGCGGAAAATCCGTCCGTATCTATGACGGTTTGATCATAATTCAGATCAAATGATAGTCCTGTTACGTTTGTTGCCTTGATGGAGGAATCACCAAGTTTTACCCGTACATGAAATTCACTTCCATAAGCAACGCTGTCCTCTATAATATCAACATATAATAATGGATCGGTAGATTTAGCCAGTGGATCAGCTTTCTTATTATGCGTGTAAGCATAATTCAATACGATCGGCATTACGTCTGCAGAATCAATGACTCCGTCCCCGTTGCAATCAGCGAATTTGAAATCCTTCCCATTCGGGAAAGTCCTTCCCCATGTAGTGGAATGTTGCGCCACATAATTGGAAGATGCAATCTTGCGTGCCGGGCCCTTTGCACCAAAAGCGTAACCAAGGTTAAATACATCATCAGCACTTGCTTTTCCATCATTATTGGCATCACCCGGCCATACGCAGGTATCTCCCGCAGTGCAAATTCCGATGCCGGTACATGCAGTAAGCGCGTTTTTCTTGTAAAGCTCTTCCAGTGTGGAAATATTATCCTTCATCAGTGCAAGGCTTTTCAAAGTAGTGCCCGCACCGCTCATGTTGAAAATAAAGGCGGCATTGATTTCTTTTACGCCACCTGCCTGCAATGAAACCGGTCCGTAAGAACCGATACAACTCCTATCCGCAAGCTTATTATGTGCAGTTCTTTCTGACCACTGGTTATCCGCTGTAGGATCACCGGGGAAAGCAAAATTAGTCTGAACATAACCCACCATTCCGTTCAAGCCAAGGGTAATCGGCGCGCCGTTCTTCCATTTTCCTTCCAGGTAATTCAGGTATTCGCCCTGATAACGCGGGAAGCCCATAGCAGTGCTATCATCGGTATTGTAAAAATACGCGAAATGCGACATAGGCATAAACGCACCTTTATCATCAGTAAATCCATTCAGAAAATTGAAGGATTGTGCCGGGAGTTTATTCTGAAATCCTTTATAAAAAATCGTATCCGGCTTGCGGATAATTGAAGTATCATTGTCATTATCGGTGGCATTGTAGGCAAAGAATGCATTGTGTGTAGTATCGCAACCCACATAGTCATTAAACGGATTTCCAATATCAAAATCAGTCCATACTCCTGCATAGAAGGAATCATAGGACATGCTTCCGCGATTGATAACCGTATAGTGGAGGAAAACCGCATTATTCAATAAGGGATCATTGGCACAACTATAGGCATAAGCACTTGCCTGCACTTCCATGCTTAGCGGATTGCCATTGGTTTCTGTATGCTTCAGTTTATCATTGAATACCCACCAGAGCATGACATCACCTTTGATGTCGGGATAATCTCCCTTGGCAGGATTGTATTTTCCGTCATGATCCACATCTACAAATGGAGCGAGCGTTGGAGCATATCCTTTAGCATTATTGCCATTGCCCGGCCAGTTTAAAATGGAAGAAGGGGTAGAAAGGCCCGCCAGGAAAGAATCTATTTCGAGGCGGGTTACTTTCCAAACCTTGTTATATAAAGAAGAAGTAGCCGAATCTGTAGAACCGTTGCTATCCAATGGCCCCGGTTTAAAATCTGTGCCGGTAACGTCATAGGTCTGGGCACTGATGTGGTTGATATGGTTTTTATCTGTGCCTCCCAGCCAAAGGGCGGCAGCGGATAGGGTATGGGTATTATTTCCCTTCGGAGCTTCAAAGGCAGATTTCTTTCCATCCCAGAATAATTGTCCGTCCGCATTGAAGCGTGCAGATAGCCCGTTCCGGTTCAGGTAATCATAAGCTGTCTGTGCATTGCAACCCAGATAGGAAATGAAGATCACAGCAAGGGCGAATACGCTTTTCAGTGTACTGCGCATGAAGATCCCGGGTGGGAGGGGAGTGCCTGATATTTGATGTCTTTTCATAGCGTTTGTTTGGCTTGGTATTAAAAACAGGATAAAATTAGTTATAATGCCCGTAAGCGACAAAAATAATTATATCGGTTTATCGGGGCTTACAGCCCAATGCTAAATTGTTAATGCTTAATTATTAATGGAATAACTCAATAAAATAATGAATTTTATCGGATATTTTTGAAGTATCTGATTGTTGCGAAAGGAAATATTTTTTTTGGTGGAACATGCTCGGCTCTTGGTTAATGAGCTAATGCATTGCCACGGCTTTTAAGCCGTGGATAACGAGTTCAAACAAATCCGGGCTTCAGCCCAAATTATTTTTATTAATTCGCACCGATTGAATCACAAAATAATTTTTTTACAGTAACTGTCCTGAGAGGGCTAACAATTAGAACCTGGCCACTTTCCAGTTTTTTTTTGAGTTGATAGGTCCACGTACCGTACGGAATATCAAAACCAACATTTCCAGTATCATGACAAGTACTACAACATTCACGGGGGCCAAAAGGCAATCTATTATAAAGATACTCTCGGGGTGATTTAATGAACACTTTGCCATTGGCAGTGTCTCCAAACCACAGCTGGATAGAATCTTTTGGCCCTGCCACCGATCGTCTATAAACGACAATTCCTCCATAATATTCACATATGTCAGATACATTTGCATCACCTACATAATTGGAGGCATTGGGATCCATGCAACCTATTATTTGGGTTTTTTCTGCGCCGCAGGAAAAAAGCAATAATAAAGATAAAAACAA
>CAILMK010000213.1 GCA_903835275.1 uncultured bacterium
AAGCTGGAAAAGACTGAGAAGGTACATGAGAGCATTCGCTATAATAAACAGCAAAGTCAATTCTGGCTGGACTATCGTCGTACACAAATGGAGGTATCGCTTTACAAGACTATTATCAAGTTAGCGAAGTCAAAATATGGACTTGATCTAAAAAAAAACTTTGGACTTTAGCTATAAAGGAGTGCAAGGAGATGCAACCGGAATTATCCATCAACGAAATGTGCAAAGCAATGGGGACATCCAAACAAGCATACTATGGTAAGGAGAATTATAAATCAAGGAAAATTGACAACACAGAAATGATTATCGAAAAGGTGAAATACATAAGAGAAAAACTACCTGTTACCGGAGGGAAGAAATTAAAATACATGCTCGCCCGTAGAATGGTTTACGTGGGTAGAGATCGCTTATTTGCTATTCTAAGAAGCCATAATCTATTGGTGCGAAGACGCAAAAAATATGCCCGGACAACCAATTCAAATCATTGGATGAAAAAGCATAAGGATATTTACAAAGGCTACTCTGTAGAGAAGCCGGAACAGGCATTTGTAAGCGATATAACCTATATCAAGGAGAAAGATGGGTTTAATTATTTATCTCTCATTACGGATGCTTATTCAAGGCGAATAATGGGAAGCAAACTATGTGCTGATTTATCGAAAGAAGGTCCCCTTGCTGCATTACAGGAAGCCATTGCCAACCGAATGTACTCGCACCCATTGATACATCATTCTGACCGAGGAATGCAATATTGCTGCTATGACTACATCAAAATGCTTGAGGAAGCGGGAATATCAGTAAGCATGACCGAAAGTGGAAGCCCCTATGATAATGCTATCGCTGAACGGGTAAACGGCATACTGAAAACAGAATTTGGACTTGACAATGTCTTTGAAGATTACGACCAGGCATCAAGAGCCATTGACCGTGCCATTAAAAGGTTCAACAAACTACGGCCACACATGAGCTGCGGCTATTTGACACCTGACCAAGCTCACAGATCAAAAAAACCACTTTCTAAATTATGGAAGAAAAGAAATTATGTGCGAATGAAACCTAAAGAATTGAACGATCGTAGCGATAAAAGTTATTCTGACCTGGGGGCAGACCCCTCAAAGGTCAATGCCCCAGAGGTCGGAAATAACTTTTATACACCGCAGAACTTTTAACGGACTTTAATAATACGATAACAATAACTAATTTTGAACTTCAACCAGTCAAGAAATCTTAGGACAAGTCAAATACCGATATTCATTAGATACTCCAAACCTATTGGGTCATTGTAAAACGCACAATAGAATGCATGAAACGATTACTCGTTATATGCCTGAACTTGTTGTCCCGAATTTTGAAATTTTCGACGAGAAGGAGAATGAATTTAAGTTTAATTACAAAAGTACGAGAACAGGTCTATCATCAATGGTAATTGATTTAATTACTGGTCTTGGCAAGAAATTCAAAACCCCATGCGTAATCAATCTTATTGAATCCAATGCAATTGAAAATGGTGCTTTTGACAGGTTCGAAGTGAGTCGGTACAAATTGATAGGCTTTTCTTGTGCCTACTTCTAAACTTTTTTAAGGTTCATTGATGAGAAAAGTAAAATTGTACCAAATAATCATAAAATTATACCGCCTTTGATTTTTGTAGAGAAAGTATCTTTGTGTATGAGTAAAGGTCACCTGTATCACCTATTCTTATTGGCTGCGGAACAATTTATCCAAAACAATAATCTCGATTACGATAAAAAATATTGTAATTTATTTCCACCCAATACGTCAAGACATGTTTTCTTTAATGATGAATTTCTAAAAGAAAAGGCAGATCAAATTATTTGCTTTCTAAAAGATATCTATACTTTATCTGACGAAGTTTTATTTTATCAGGTGGGGTTCTTTTTTGGCAAAACTGCATATCGATCTGTTATTTCTGAAAAAATCTGGAATTATACAAGTTTAGTAAAAAAGATAAGTGAGATCAATTCACGATTATTTCAATTACCGGATAATTTTATAAGAGTAGTAGATTCAAATGAAGGAGGTTTCCTTGTATATGTAAAAACAAAATTCAAATATTTTATAGAATTCATAAAAGGCATACTTTTTGGACTTGCCAGTGCATTTAATGTTATTTGTGTAATTTTTGACGTGCTTGACCAAGATTTTCCTGTGGATCTTTATGAGACATTGCAAGTAACGTTGTTGGTATAAATTTAATTCAGTGAATTGTTATGAGGATTATTGAAAGAATATTTTCTAAAAATAAAAGTGTAAATGTGCAGGCGAAGGATACTAAAAAATGGGCACTCCTTAAGGTGAACTTAAATCCATGGATTACTGAAATCCATCATTCTTCTGTAAATATTATATCGCTAGAAAAGAAGTTTAAATTTGTACCAAATTAGTTATTCAACGTCTATGATTATTCAGCAAAATTTATACAAAGCAGGAAAATGGGAACAAATATCAGGACCTTCGACGTGCCAAAATTCATTTACATTAGCCTTGGTTTTTGGAAATATAGATGAGTTAAAAAATCCGTTTTTACATAAGCACATCCGTACACTTTATCCGGTAGCAGATATCGTTGTTGCATCAACATCGGGAGAAATAATCGG
>CAILMK010000214.1 GCA_903835275.1 uncultured bacterium
AGCATAAATGCATAATCCACTAATATCTTGTTAAAACTTTTCACAAATAATTCCTCGGCTTCTTTTGTGGGAGGTTTAAATTTTACAATACGTGCCAAACCCACCTTCGGAAATATCTTTATTACAACAGTAAGCATATACGCTTCAAAACCGGGCTTATGATAATGTTCTCCCCATTCATTTCTGTAATTTTTCCGGCTAATGCAGTAGTAGAATTTCTTTTTAGTAATTGACGGTTGCGTTTTTTCTATTTCACTTTTCCTTGTGATCCATGCTGCCCTTGTTAATTCAGGCAGGAATGATTTTACCGACCATCTGAATGTATTTACACACAGCGGAAGATCTGAATAAACATCTTTTAACTCCAGTCCGTAGGTCAACAAAAAAGCACGCTCCAGTAAGGGTTGTGCCACTTCAAAACCAATAAAATCATGGTAGGCCTTGGATGAATAATTTCCGCGCGCCACCTGCAATACATCAAAGCCGAATTCAAGTCTGCGGTGCGCAATGGGATCTTCCCCAAAGTTTATAATATCCCCGAATTTCTCTTTGTCTTTGGGATACACCATTCCCACTGATAAATTTACTGCACCGGGATGCCCGTCCTTATCCGCATTATAATGAGCAAGTGCACCGAGTGCAAAGGACAATTCATTTACATCGTGGGCTTCTTTAATCAGATTCATTACAAAATCACCGCTGCGGACATAATGCAGAAGATTCGTAAAAAAAATATTCCCGAAAGGGAAATAACCCATATCAGGAATAATGGCACCTCCGTAAGCATAGGCCCTGGCTTTTTGTAAATTGTCAGAAGATGTATTGGGAAATTTCTTCTTTAATACCTTGCATATCCCATTATCCCAGGAAGCATCTATAATGGCTTCATGGCTAAGTACTGCGAAACCAAAAACATTTTGAGAGCATACCAAAAAGAAGCTTATCAGGATTATCTTCCATATATGAATGTGTTTTTTAAAAGTGAAGCAATTGTTCATGTTATTCGTTTTAAACCGCTAACAATTTTTTTCAATTACTTTCTATCTTCATATTTGTATCGCGTAATTAGGCAACAGGGCTAACTCTATAAAGGTTCAATAGAACTTTTCCATCTGAACAAGCCTGAACATGACATATCATGCCCCTACACAATTACTTAATAACCCAATAACTTAATAACTAAACCAAGGGATCATGCCCATGCCCGCCCCATGGATTGCAGGAAAGAATACGTTTTATGGCAAGATAAGATCCTTTGAAGGGTCCGTATTTTTGAATAGCCTGCATCCCGTACTCAGAACAGGTGGGAGTGTAACGACAGGCATTGGGGAGATATGGGGAAATGGCGTACTTATACAGCCGCATCAGGTTGAGCGGGATAAATATTGCTATGTTTCGAAGCAGTTTTTGCAATGGATTCAAGGAGGATGGTTGTTGCATTATAAATATCCCTGTAAGGTACTTTTTCTTTCGCAATATAGGAAATAGCCACCACGCAGGACGTATGGTGTATTAACAACTCTTTGTACAGAAAGTTCTTTTGGAGACGATAGCTTTCCCTGAGTAACCTTCGGATGCTGTTGCGGTCGTGTGCGCGTTTAAAACTCCTTTTTGCTACGGGAAAAACAACCTGGACTGGTGAATCTGAATCAGTTACAGTATAAAGACAAGAAGCCTTTAACGGATATTGGAAAAACTGTTGGGTTTGCTTGCTTAGGAAGAGTTCCTCAGCCAGTTTCTTACTGCAAAGCCTTTCAGCTTTACCAAAAGTAAACCTGAAAGACTTCTGCATAAGGCTATTAGCGTTTCTTCATCATGGCGCTGGAGACACTCAGTCTCTTTCTGCCTTTTGCCCTGCGCTTTGCAAGTACACCACGGCCGGCTACTGATGCCATGCGCTCACGGAAACCGTGTTTATTTCTTCTCTTTCTATTAGAGGGTTGGAACGTACGTTTCATCTTTTTACTGATTTAAGGGTGCAAAGATAGGGATAATTTCAGATTTTAGGAAGTATGATTTCAGATTTTATTTGAGGGAATTAACCATTTGATTGTAAATACATTAGAATATAAAAGGGGCTTTACGGAGCCCCTTTTTATTTGAATTGCATTTTACTCGATTACTATTCAACGTAGCGCAATATCAGGCCAATGTGCTGGAATAAAGCAAGACTATCGTCATTAACAACTTCAATCTTACAATCCTTTTGCATGGCAAGCTCAATAAGCTGGTTAATTGCTTCTGAATCCTTGAAAGAACTCAGACGACCATCAGATTCTATCTTTTCATTGTAAGATTTTTCGACTATCAGTACGTTGCAATTACCTTCTTCAACTGCACGCACCACATTATCCAGCCCACAAGTAAATAAATGATTATTGATTGCATTGTCTATATCAAGGAAAATATCTTCATCATGCACTTGCTGCCATACCTTGATTACCGGATAGGTGAGCTTAGCGATCTCTGAAGGATCGGAATGGAGATAACTTCCATTAATTACTCCTGCGATATGATCCTTATGATGCATTTCATTGATAAACTTACCAGTTGTATCCTGAATTCCCAAAATAACCAACGGAATATTTTTCTTTAAATACACCGAAAGATGTTTATCAACGGTTTTCAAAAATGCAGTGAGCCTTTCATCAATTATACTTGACTTTTCTTTGCCGGATCCAAGGGTACTATTGCCCCTGTGTAATGATTGTGGCTGCTCGTGCTGGAAACTATCTGTATATATTGCCGGAAAGAAATCATTCTTAACTTCATGAATAATATCCTGTGAACATGTAAACAAACGGGCACCATCCTTTCCTATGCACAGGGAAAAATAAACAACGCTTTGCCCCAGCAGATAAAGTACTTCACGAATATCAAAAGTGTTATTAACCAGTACTTGTTCCGCCGGTTGATACGGAAGATAAATGGTCTTTATATAATCAGGGCAGGCAAATATCGCCACACCATCAGGGTGATAGGTAGATTCAAGATTGATCTTTGCATCATGTAATAAATTCGCAACGTTTTTGCTTGCTTTTTCATCATTGAAGGCTTCAAGAAGTTCATCAGCTTCGTTTACAAACTTTTTAAGCTGAAGTTCATTTTGTGCATTATTTCCAAAGCTCCTGTCAAGCGGAAAGGTAATGGTTACGCAGGGTTTCCTTGCATTTTTCTTTAATGCAATAATCTCATCTTTGATCATATAATTGTGGTTTAAAATTGTTTAATGTGTAAAAAAAACAGCGGATACATTGATGGAAACAAAGCATCCGCCGGTTCAAAAGTTTAAGCAACAATAATTGCTTTCTTTTCTGCTTTTCTCGTGTCTTCTTTCTTCGGCACACTCATGTGAAGGATACCATTGTCGTATTTGGCCTTTATATCTTCACTCTTTACGCTTTCAGGAAGGCGGAAAGAACGGTTGAAAGATGAATAAGAAAACTCTCTGCGGCTATAGTTTTCCTTTTCTTCCTTCTTTTCACTTTTCTTTTCAGCGCTTACAGATAGAATGCCGTTGTCGATCTCGATCTTAAAATCTTTCTTTTCAAGACCGGGGGCAGCAAGTTCAATAGCATACTCCTTGTGATTTTCAACAATATTCGCAGCCGGAATGCTTGTGTTGATAAGCTTATCGAGCGCAGTTGTACCTAAAATGCGATCATTGTCAAAAAAGTCTGTTAACAATTCAGGGAGCGTATCCCCATTCCATTTAACTAATGACATAACTTTTGTCCTCCTTTATTAATTAGTTTTATAAAATTTGTAAGGCAAATCTACTTACGGTTTAAGGGGCAAAAAATGACGATGCTCAGGAATTGAAATGATTTTAATCAGTA
>CAILMK010000215.1 GCA_903835275.1 uncultured bacterium
CCTTGGCGCCGAGGATGCCCAGCTAAGGACGTATATTTCCGATGTAAGTGGGAAACGACTGGCAGGTTACAGCAAGACCAAGGCGATACATCCGCAAAAAGTAAGTGTAATTACAGATGGATTCAGTATTAAAGATTTACCTGCAGGTGTGTATACCCTAACCCTGGAACTCAGGGGAAATACCGGTAACATGATCGCTCAGAAAAGTGTCGGCTTCTACAGGATTATGTCGCCATTTGAAGTGAATCAGAATCTGCAACAGGGAAATAGTTTTGGTTTGCTAAACATACGGCAAATATCAAATTCTCTTGATTTTATGGCTCCCATTTCCGGAAAGGATGAAGCCGCAAAATCGGTAGAGGTCAAAAAGAAATCTGATACTGCCGCAATCAGGGAATATTTTGTCCGGTTCTGGACAAAGCGCAATCCTAAAGAACCTTACAAAACGATGATGGAATATATGGACAGGGTAAACTATGTTCAGGCAGTGTATAAGTCAGGATTTACCCAGGGATACAAAACTGATAGGGGAGTGGCGGTATTGCGCTACGGCAAACCTGATTATGTTGCTCCTTACATCGATGAAGTAGGTGCGTATCCGTACGAAATATGGCAATATTACAAGCTTAAGGCTCAAAGCAATGTCCGATTTGTGTTTTATAATCCGACCGGGATCAATAATGATTATATTCTCTTGCATTCTGATGCCATTGGCGAAACCCAAAACCCGAACTGGAAGCAGTATATTTATCACAAGGTAAACAAGGATTACAATCCTGAGCACAATAATACTCCTGATATTTATGGCACTCATGCTGATGACAGGATTAAGGAATAGGCAGATAGTCAATAGATCCTGTAACCACTGAACTGTCCATAATCGAGAATACTTTTGGAGCTATTTGGATCATAAATAGAAGCCATCACAGTTATTTTGTCCCCGGCAGTCAACTTAACAATAACGCTCGTTTGTGAATTGACGTAGTATGTTTTAGTTTGGGGATCGTAAACTATATTATCGACGTTTTCCTTAATCAGGTTTCCATTTTTGCAAATTCCAATTTTTGAAAAATTATTGATGCTACTTCCATTAGCAGTGGAATAATACGAGGCATCAAGCTGATATACACCATCTGCAGGTGCCTCAAATGTATATGTCGAAGTATTGAATGAGGATGCATCATCAAATTCCACCTTTTTAAATTTAATAATTGCAGAAGTTCCCCGTATGAAACCCATGCTGCCTGACTTTACCAGGAAAGCTGTATTGGAGGATGGGCTTGAAGTGCTTCCTACATCACGCCATATTTTGCCATTAAAAAAATAAAAGGACTTTATGGTGGTATCATATACCAGCAGGCCGTTCTCCGGGTTAGCTATGGAATTCCGGATCTTGCTGCTCATGCGTGGCACCAATATACCTTTATCCCTTGCATATATATCCAGGGCAGCGCTTGCCCCGGGTTTTGAAGTACCAATGCCCACATTATTTCCACTATCCATTAATGTGATATTCTTACCTGAATGTGACCAGTAATTAATATTTGTGGCTGCGCTGCTTTTAATGCCTTTCCATCCATTTTTATAAAAAAACAGATAACCGGAATCTGTATCAAACGCCAGTAGCCCGTTAGGAGGGTACCTAATTTCGATTCGCTGTATACTATTCATTCTTGGGATCAATAGTCCCTTATCAGTGGCACTTATATCAAGAACTGCGGCATTATCTGGTGTATTTGTGCCAATCCCGACATTATCACCATTGTCAGCAAGAGTAGTATGAGTACCAAAGTGCGCCCAATAATTTGAAGTAGCCTCTTCGTTGCTTTTAATGCCTTTCCACTTATTACTGTAAAAGAATACATAACCTGAATCCGTATCAAATACCATCATTCCTTTAACAGGATTCGTGATGCAATTTCGTTGGATACTGCTCATCTGAGGTATAAATAATTCCTTAATGCCAATGTTATGACCTTTTACTTCCAGACTGGCTGTAGTGTCAATTTCTTGCTGGGCTGAAGATGAATAGGCACACAAGCTGAAAATAAGGAAAAGGGAAATAAGTTTCAGAAGATGTTTTAGCGTTTTCATGGTAATGAAATAAAAAGCACCTCAAAACTATCCTTTATCGCTGTTAATAATACTGCAATAAATCATTGAATAACATGATATATATCATTGATAAAACATAAACTTAAAGTGTATTTATTGCAAATTATTGCTAATGCCGGATTGGTGAAATCCTTTGTTTGATCCGGGTAATAAAAATATTATTTCTTTGACATAAATCCTGCCTTCTCTGTTGTAATTCGTAAACTTGCAGTAAAATTACAATTATCTACAATCGTTTGCCAGTGATCAAAGACCGACCGAAACTTGCCGTAGTGGTTCTTAGCTATAATGGCAGGGAATTGTTGTCCCGGTTTTTGCCTCCTATCCTTGCTAACAGGACACCATACTCCAAGGTGTACGTAGTGGATAATGCCTCAACTGATGGTACGTTTGAATTTGTTAAAAACGAATTTCCTGAAATAGAATTGATCCGTCTGGAAGTAAACAAAGGCTTTACAAACGGATATGTTGAATCCCTGCCAATGATTGATGCGGAATATTATGCGTTGGTCAGTTCTGATGTGGAAGTATCACCGGGATGGATAGAGCCTGTGATCAACCTGATGGATTCTGATAGCAATATTGGTATTTGCCAGCCCAAGATCAAAAGTTATAACGATAAAAAATATTTTGAATATTCCGGTGCAGCGGGCGCTTTCATGGATATGTTCGGTTACCCGTTTTGCAGGGGAAGGATCTTTTTTACAGTGGAGGAAGATTTAGGCCAGTATAACGATATTAAGGAGGTTTTCTGGTGTTCCGGGGCGTGCATGTTCATAAAATCAGAAATTTACCATTCCATCGGGGGCTTTGATAATGAATATTATGCCCATATGGAAGACATTGACCTCAGTTGGCGTGTAAAAAATGCCGGCTACAAAGTGATGGTTTGCCCTCAGGCGGAAGTATTCCACGTTGGTGGGCACATTATTTCTTATGGATCACCTGCCAAGATATTCCGTAATTATAAGAATGGGATGATCATGATGGTAAAAAATCTGCCTTTTAGTAAACTGTGGTGGATCATTCCATGCCGCTTTTTGTTAGATGGCGTTGCAGGAATTCGTGCATTGGTAAAAGGCAACCCTAAGGAAACACGGGCCATCCTGCATGCGCATTGGGAATTTTATATGGGCATTGGCCACTGGATGAGAAAGCGCAAAGAGGCTAAGGCGAAAGTCAAAAATCCGAATACAACAGGGTGGTTCTCTAATGATAGCATCGTGATAGCCTATTTCTTAAAAGGAAAGAAGAAATTCAGCGATCTGGTCATCAAATAGAGGGATTCCCTTCAGCTTAATTCCATATTTTTAAATTAAAAGGCTAATAATCCTTAATTTTGGACGTAATTTGCGTAATACATCTGGAAAATGCAGACAAAGAATGACATACTGAACTTAATTCTATCTCAAAAGGAGAGTATTAAAGGCTATGGCGCCAAAAGCCTGGGCCTGTTTGGTTCTTATGTTCGCAATACTCCAACAGAAAACAGTGATGTGGATCTTGTAGTTGAATTTCAACCAGGCAAGAAAACGTATGATAACTTTATAGAACTGGCATATTTATTGGAAGAGCTACTGGGACGAAAAGTGGAATTAGTTACGCTAAA
>CAILMK010000216.1 GCA_903835275.1 uncultured bacterium
ATAAAGAATATTATTATCTGGTTACAAAGGTTAGAGCAACATGTATAAAAATACTTGTCAACTCTGTAGGGCCGCAGCGTGATAATATTACTTCTGAATTAGGCATTCGAAGCATAGACTATCATGATACCAAACCTGTTAGATTATATCTAATTACAGAGCCTAAATTTTCGGAAAAAATAAATGGGAGATAGATCACCCCTCCCCGCTGGTTTGGATATATTTATCCGAACCCAAGAGCCCGGGATATTTTATCCCACTACATAAAACGAAGAATGATATAGCAAACAAAGCAATCATAAAGCCCAACTAAAAAAATAATCCTATGTACATCATAGAAGGAAGCAGCGAACACGCAGACCAGATAGCCTACAGCACGGATAATGTAAACTTGATCTATATATACAAGGCCAAGATCCGCCTCATCACGGATCATGTAAGCTTTGTGCGCCTCAATATGCTCGGCGGGGGATAAGGTTCCGGAGGTTTAAATGACCCCCTTAGTTCCTCGTAAGTCATCCCCTTGGCCTGCCGGCCTCCCCCTGTCAAAGGGGGACCGCAATTTTTCGGCTTAGTGATTAGTTTAAAAAGTCAATACTTCTTGAAATATTGCGTGGACAGTAGACTGTTAGCTGTGGACTAAACAGTCACTCCGTACATCTCATCACGTAAAGCTTTCACCTGTTCGTTTTCGAGATATTCATCATAGGTCATGTTTTTGTCGATCATTCCGGAAGGAGTCAATTCGATAATACGAGTCGCTATGGATTGCATGAATGTATGGTCATGCGTGGTGAATAATAATGTTCCTTTGAAATCTATCAGTGAATTATTGAATGCAGTAATAGATTCCAGGTCCAGGTGATTCGTAGGTTCATCCAGCATAAGAACGTTTGCACCTTGCAACATCATTCTTGAAATCATGCAACGAACTTTTTCTCCACCGGAAAGAACGGTACATTTCTTCAATGTTTCCTCTCCTGAAAAAAGCATTTTACCCAGGAATCCGCGAACGAAAGATTCATCCTTTTCCTTGGAATATTGTGCAAGCCAATCCACTAAACTCACAGGCTCTTCAAAATAAGAAGCATTTTCATTGGGAACGTACGCCTGGGTGGTAGTGATACCCCATTTGAAGTTTCCTGTAGTAGCTTCTTTTTCTCCTGCAAGTACCTGGAAGAAGTTTGTAATGGCAATATGATTTCTGGAAAGAATGGCAACTTTATCACCTCTATCCAGACTGAAGTTTACATTAGAAAATATTGTTTCCCCGTCATTGGTATAGCTGAGGTTTTCAACACTCAAAATCTGGTCACCTGCTTCGCGATCCGATTTTAAAATGATGGCAGGATATTTACGGTTGGATGCCTTGATATCATCCACCACGATTTTTTCGAGTAATTTTTTTCTGCTGGTAGCCTGGCGTGATTTGGATGCATTGGCACTGAAGCGCGCAATGAATTCCTGTAATTCTTTCTTTTTGTCCTCAGCTTTTTTATTCGAATCGTAGCGTTGTTTCAATGCCAACTGACTACTCTCATACCAGAAGGTATAGTTACCTGTATAAATTTGCAATTTGCTAAAATCAATATCTGCCACGTGCGTACACACCGCATCTAAAAAGTGCCTGTCATGTGATACAACGATCACTGTATTTTTAAAATCAGCAAGGAAGTTTTCCAGCCATGCGATGGTTTCCACATCAAGGTCATTGGTAGGCTCGTCGAGTAGCAATATGTCAGGATTACCGAAAAGAGCCTGTGCCAATAGTACACGGACTTTTTCGTTACCGGTAAGTTCCTTCAAAGATTTGTCATGCAGGGATTCCTTTACACCCAGTCCGCTGAGCATACTTGCCGCATCGCTTTCAGCATCCCATCCGTCCATTTCAGCGAATAATCCTTCCAGTTCAGCGGCGCGCATTCCATCTTCGTCCGTAAATTCGGATTTCATATAGATGCTGTCCTTTTCATTCATCACTTCCCAGAGCTTTTTATGCCCCATAATAACGGTTTGCAAAACAGGGATATCATCAAATTCAAAGTGATTCTGCTTTAAAACAGCCATACGTTCTCCGGGTGTAATATGTACCTGACCTGAAGCCGGATCAATTTCACCTGAAAGAATCTTCAAAAAAGTGGATTTCCCTGCGCCATTGGCACCGATCACGCCATAGCAATTACCGGGAGTGAATTTTACAGTTACGTCTTCAAACAGCACACGTTTGCCATACCGCAAGGAAATATTGGTAGTAGAAATCATCGGATTATAAAAGTATAAGGATTATTTGCTAAATGAATGGAATTACGGGCTTAAACTGCTATTTTGCTTCTTTAGTTCCATTAAGATAATAAATATTTTTTGATGTTTGGGTACCAAATTTGTAATCATGATGTTATTATTGAAGATTGAAATATTAAACTGCTGCCTTTATGAATACGACTGTCACTAAACGCCTTGGAATTGGAGATCATATCCCCAATTTTGTCCTCGCCAACCAGGATGGCAAAACGGTTGATGTCAAAAAATTACTGGGGGATAAAAACCTTGTAATTTACTTTTATCCGCGTGATAATACCTTGGGCTGTACCATTGAATCTTGCTCATTCAGAGATGAATACGCTCAATTTAAGGATGAGGGAGCTGATGTGATCGGCATTTCTTCAGATACTGTGGATTCCCATAAGGAATTCAGCAATGAACATCATTTGCCATTTACTTTACTGAGTGATCTCGGTGGGAAAGTGCGTAATTTATTCGGGGTACCCAGTGCCTTCGGTTTTATACCGGGCAGGGTTACCTATGTTATAGATAAAGAAGGAGTTATCAGGCATATTTTTAATTCACAAATACGTCCTCAAAAGCATGTGGAAGAGGCCTTGAAAGTATTGAGAGGGTTGAATTGACAACGCGTTTGTAAAACTCTATTACCCCTAACCCCTAAAGGGGGAGCACTTCGTGCACTTAGTGATAAGAGGAAAGTCCCCTTTAGGGGATTTAGGGGTAAAATGCAAAAAAAGTTAACGATATGTCTATTACCTGGCAGGAGTTTGAAAATGTAGAATTGCGGGTCGGGACCATTATCCGTTCGGAAGATTTTCCAAAGGCTCGCAAACCTGCTTATAAACTTTGGGTTGACCTTGGTCCCGATATAGGAATAAAACAATCCAGTGCGCAAGTCACATCTTTTTATTCAAGGGAAGAGCTTGTTGGAAAGCAGGTAATATGCGTCACAAATTTTTCACCCAGGCAAGTAGCTGATTTTATTTCGGAAGTTTTGATAACCGGTTTCGTTCTTGAAAGCGGTGAGGTAGTGCTTTCCCAACCTGAAAGGAAAGTTCCTAACGGGACAAGGCTGGCATAGTTTTATACAGCAAATTCGTTTTTCAGATTTATTTAAGTTTATTTGCGGTAAATTAACGAATTGGCTAATGCAGGGCATTGAAGAAATAAAGGAATTTTTACAGGAACCAAGAAAGGTTTTCATCACTATGCACCGCAAGCCGGATGGTGATGCATTGGGTTCTGCATTGGCGCTTTACCATTATTTTTTAGCCAAAGGGCATGATCCCATTGTCGTTTCTCCGACTGATTATGGGGTTTATCTGCACTGGCTTCCGGGTAATCCTTCCGTACTGATCTGGGAAGAAAGGAAAAAAGATATCCAGAAACTCATTGATAAGGCAGAGATAATATTTTGCCTCGACTTTAATAATCTGGGAAGGATTGAAGACATGGGCGAATACATCCGGACTTCAAGTGCAATGAAAGTAATGATTGATCACCACATGGAGCCCGAAGGTTTTGAAGATTATCGCCTGTGGAATCCATTGGCGTGCGCCACTGCTGAACTGGTATATAAATTTATCACTTTACTCGGCGACGAAAAAATGATTGACAAGAATATTGCCATTGGACTGTATACCGGAATTATGACAGATTCAGGCTCCTTCCAATATAGCAATGTCAGTCCGGAAGTGCATCGCATTACTGCGCGCCTGATGGAAACAGGCATGGATCATACAATGATTCACCGCAATATTTATGATACGATGAAGGAAAGCCAGATCCGTTTCTTCGGACATTGCCTGAAGAATAAGCTGGTGGTTTTGCCACAATACAGGGCAGCATACATCAGTGTGACGAGGGAGGAACTCAAGGAATACAATATACTTACGGGAGATACCGAAGGCCTGGTGAATTATACCATGAGCATGAGCGAAGCGGTAGTTGGCGCACTGATCGTGGACAGGGAAAGGGTCGTAAAACTTTCCCTGCGTTCCAAGGGAAGTTTTCCTGTAAACGAAATCGCGAAAAAATATTTTGAAGGCGGAGGTCATGTAAATGCGGCAGGAGGCACATCTTATCTTGATTTGCAGGGAACTATCGATAAATTCATTGAAGCCCTGAAGGAATATGAATTATTATTATTGAATATTTAAGGCTTAATGTCACCAAGTATAAATTTTCACTTATATTTGGGGCTGTGCAATACGGAAGGAGGAGGGTTTAGGATTGTTGATTCATTAATGTTTTAATTTTATGAAGAAAGCTGCCGTCATAGCCCGTGCCAGGTTTACCGTGGAATACATGATAAAATCCAGCCCGGAATTTTTATATACTTATATAAGTTCACCATCCGGACTTTCAGAATGGTTTGCGGATGATGTTCGCCTTAATGGCGACGTATTTACTTTTGAATGGGAGGGAAGCGAAGAAAAAGCAAAGCTTCTCAGCAAGAGAATAAATAAATTCGTCAAGTTTCAATGGCTGAATAAAGGTCCCGAAGAATATTTTTCCTTTGAAATTGACCAGGATGACCTGACCGGTGATGTTGCATTAATTGTCACTGATTTTGAAGATGAATCTTCTATCAGAGAAGCTGAGTTGATCTATAATGTCAGCGTAGATAAACTCCGCCAGACAATAGGCGGATAGGAAACTTCTAAATGATCTGCGCGAATGGTTGCAATACTATTAACAATTCCTTTACACATTCCAGCCGATAAGCATCATTGAGCTTTTCATAGGAAAAAACAAGATTCCTGAATACCCTTGTGATGATATCTATATTGCTACAGGGCAAATAATAAATATCGCTTGCAGGAATATTCAATTGCTTCAGGAACTGGTCTACGTTCCACTTGCTGAATACCGCGCCCTTGTTAAACGCATTGATATAAAACATCACCTCACCACCCACGCTATAATCCATGAATGAATTTCCCTTGTAGGTGGATTCGGATTTTATTTTTGAATCATCTTTATAAGCGAGTACAAAATGTTGCGGAAGATTTACCCCGAAAATCGGAATATTCAATCTCTGTGCAACGATGGAATAAATAATGGCGAGTGATATCGGGTTTCCGTTTTTTGTTTCGAGAACCTTATTGATAAATGAATTATCAGGAGAGTGATAATTATCTGAATTACCTTTCAATCCATAGAGATCAAATAGAACATAATTAAGTATCCTGACCTTATCCAGCGGTGCCAGTTGAAAATTTAATTCCAGCCATGCATCCAGTTTGATCTTATCGATCTGGTTATTGAGGGTTTGTTTATTTAATTCAGGATACCGGAATTTTGCCACCAGATAAAAGCCTTCGAAAATATCCTTTCCGCCTTCTTCCGCCCAGTCATGCAATTCCTGTTTTACTTGAACGAAATGTATTTTGTCTATAATGGAATGAATCCGTTCCTGAACAGATTTTTCAGGTTCAGTCAGGTACCTGTCCTCGAGCAATGGCAATACTTCGTTGCCATACGCAAGCAGCTTGTTTGTAACGTGCGTTACCACTTCCTCATCACTGTCATCAAGCAGTGAGATCAGTGCATTTATTTCACCGGGATTCATTTATAAGGTTTGAAATAGCTTACCAAGTTACGAATAAAAATCCTTTTGCAAACGTTGAACGAAAATTTTTACGAAAATTGTGTAAAATGGTTTAAAAATTTGGTCTGTCGGCTAAACATAAATAGACATTCTCTTTAAGATTATTGTTTATGCTATTTTCTCTTCATGTGAAAATCGCTTCTCATAAACGGTTCCTTTACCACTTTCACCGGGTTGGAATATTTTGCGGTATTCAATATATTTTTCAGGCTTTTACAGGTTTCAAAAGGGCCTTCAACGGCACTGAGGTTTACCAGCCAGGCGGGTACCCATCCAGCAGGATCAACACTTATTTCATATTCTATATACACGTCCCCATTACCCTTGGGGATCAGGTTCCAGCTACTTTTGAATTTTTCTATGCGTACCACGCCGCTTTTTTGAGGAACGTAGTTTGGAACTCCTTCCCCGTTAATATAAATAGCTTTGGTCAGGGGATCCTGTCTCCAGTTGGAATGAATGATTAGGTCCCTGTCGCTAATGGGAAAAGGCACAGAGGTATATTGGTAATAGTAAACTTCATTTCCGTTACGCTTTAGCTCGTGCGATTCCTTACAATGATATACCCATTCTTTAAACGCCGGGACATCACGCAATAAAGCCATGATTGAATTCAGGCTGGCATGAACTGTCATTTCCGCCCTGAGCTCATTAATGCTGCTACTGCTGACTGCCCGCGTATACACTTTTACGCCTTCCTTGTTTCGTTCCAGGCGCCAGTCATTTTTACCTGCGTATGAAAACGCATGTAGCAGAAGTGCGGAGAACAAGAAAACGATACATCGCCAGTTCCGCATTACAGGGTAATGATTTTGGATAATTTATCTTTTTGCCAGTCACTCCATGTTTTGGAATGTGCATAATCTGTTAACATTTTTTTATACTCATCCTGTTTCGTAAAATAAGAAATTGTTTCACCTGCAGGCCCGCTTAACCTTCCATTATTACTCAGATATGCATCTATCACATTTGCCATGGCATCATCGTCGAGGTAGTTCAGGCTTTGCAGTGTTTTTATAGCCGCGCCGCGTGTGCGGAATTCGTAGGAAACAGATGCGTACAATACAATTTCCTTAACAGCCTTTACAGCTTCAGGAGATGCGTTTGCTGTACCTTGCATTTTAGGAGCATGTTCTTTTTCCATGAGGTATTTTCTTTTCAGCCACTCCAAACGCAGGCTGTGGTCAGGACCGTATTGTTTATCGGTAGCAGTTAGATATTGGTCTGTTTTTGATGGATTATCCTGGCACAGTTTTGTAAGTGCCGTTTCAGTGATTTTATAAGAGGAATCCTTTAACAGATTTTCGCAATCGGGAATAAGTTCAGCAGGAATTTTCTGCAAATTCTGCAAGGCAGCCAGGCGTACTTTTACATCCTTGTCATGCAATGCCTCAGTAATTATTTTCCTGCAAACAGGATCAGTTTCATTTATAATTTGCGCTATAATTTCCGACTTGGTAGCATGGAATGTTTCCTTGCTATAAGCGTTGAGAAGCGTTTGTTTTTTCTGGTTCATCGGGAAGCTTTTTAAAGCCACAAGCGCATCATAACGGTCAATCATGTTTTTTGCACGCAATGCCTGTCCTTCCAGCATGGCAAACGGACGATCAAAAGTTAGTTTTTTCAGTATATAACTATTCGGGTCAAACAAAATATAATCGATTGGTCTATTGCCGTGATTAGGGATATGGAATACATGGTTTTCTTCCTCAACCATGTCCTGTTGTGTGGTCATATTTCCATCCAGGTAATGTACTTCAACGGTGATAGGCATTTTAAATAATCCCGTTACTTCATTACGTTCCTGAACCTGGTCTACATTCACAAGGGTTACACTGTGTGCAGGATCCTGCAGAAAGCTGACTTTATATTCCGGTTCACCGCCGCGATACAACCACTCATCAAAAAACCAGTCAAGGTTCAATCCCAGTACATCGTGGAAAGCAACATAGAAATCATAGGTTTCCACATTGCTGTATGCATGGGCATTCAGATAATGGGTAACTACACGATCATAATTATCTTTCCCAACTACATATTTCAACATGTCCAGAACGAAAGAGCCTTTTTGGTAAATTCTTCCTGATCCTGCACTGGTGTTTACAATCGGATTTTTATTGTCCTTGGACATGGCGAGCGAGGTATTTGCTTCATTGCGTTTATCCCACTGGTAATAATCTTCTCCCCTAAGGTAATGATTAGCAAGTTTACCATAATGCGTAGCGAAACTTTCCTGTAACCAGATGGCATTAGGCCCTCTTCCTGTTATGAAATCACCAAACCACTGGTGCGCCATTTCATGGGCATTTACGCCTATGTAATCCCTGTCAAGGAATTCCCTTTTATCTACATAGTAGAAATCACCAAATATTGTGGCAGTGGTATTTTCCATGGCTCCGTAAAGAAAATTCTGAACGGGAATCTGGGAATAACTCTCCCATGGAAATTTAACCCCTGTTTCCTTTTCAAAGAAGTCCATGATCTTTGCCGTATAACGGTAGGTTGGCTCAAGTGCTTCTTTCTTGTCTTCATAATACCACATCCCCAAGGGTGTACCATCGCTTGCCTTATCGGTAGCCACTTCATATTCTCCGATTCCAAGCATCACGAGGTAAAAAGCCATGGGGTGGCTCATGGCATAATGCCAGGTCTTAGTGCCATCGGCATTTATTTTTTCCTCCAGTTTTTTACCATTGCCAAGCACCTTATATTTCTTATCAATCGTGACAATTTCCTCGGTAATGAGTTTGTCATCTGCATCATCGTAGGCAGGTATCCAGTAGCGGTTATCCACTCCTTCGCCCTGAGTCCATATTTGCTTGCGGCTTACATTTTTAGGATCATCCCACCCAATAAAATAAATTCCTTTTTTAGGGGTGGCTTCATATTCTATTGTAATGGAATGCTTTGAGCCCCATACCAATGCTTGTTTGAAATGAAGGGTCATTCCTTCCTTTGAAGTGGTATAACCACAATCGGCATTATCAAGGCTCACTTTTTTAAGGCGGATTTCCGGGGCATCCAGGTACAAACTATCAATGGTTGAGCGGATCGGGGTAAAATCATAAGTCACTTTTCCGATGACGATGCCTTTTTCCGGCTGAAAATGAACATCAAGGATCATTTTTTCCATATCCGTATTATGTTCCCTGGGACGTGCGGTAGGGTCGTTGAGATAGGATTTGTAGGTGGATTGTGTCTGGCTTGAGAGGTTGCTTAGGAAGCAAAGGCTTAACGCAAGTGTACTGATAATCTTATACATATAACAACAATAAAAATTTATTTTCAAAAAACATACTCAAAAATTTGACTAATCGAAAAAATGATTATCTTTACTTAAAATTTGAGTGATATGGAAAGTTACGCAATTTACGTTATTGCAGCGGTTGCTGTGATAATTTTGGTAGTTTTTGGTACAGCCTACCTCATGCAAGGCAAGGA
>CAILMK010000217.1 GCA_903835275.1 uncultured bacterium
CAGGGAAGACAAGTCAGGTTATGTGCCCAAAAATATTTAATGGACTATACAGCGAATGCACAAGTGACCGTGAACATCTATTTAAGTCAAGACCCTGATGAAGTATTCAATAGTCCATTAATCAACGTTCCTCCGAATAGTTTAGTGTATTCTCAGGTCATGTTTACTTGTCCGGAAAGTACGAATATTGGTTTAACTCCTTCTAATACCAATCTCCAAATGCCTACAGCAGAAGGACAGTATCAAATTTGGCATAGATTCAATACGAGTTTGATAGGAGATTCTGTCCAAATTGGAATCACCCTCAATGATTCTCAAATGAGAAACTTAACCTATGCGACATCAGAGATTTCTTTACATGGAATTCAGTTAACAGTAAATCCAGGACCTCTTCTAGCATGATTAATCTTCCTGAAAAAGCTCCATATCTTCGAAACCAAAGAAAATTTCCTTTCGATGATGTTAGAGAATTGTCTCGTCAAATTGATCAAGCGTACATTGATATAGCTACGAAGGTTAATCTTCGTACAATAGGAGTTTTTGCAGTTAATTTTAATAACATTACGGGGGAACAGTGGTACTTAGATGGATCATCTCAAAAGCAACAAACTCTTAGACAGGTCTACACTTTCAATAGTTTTACAAATTTTAATCATGGGATCAATTTTAATTCGGTATCAACTTTTACAGTGATAAGGGGGATTGGATTTGACGGAACTAACTACTACCCGATTCCATTTGCTAATCCAGTAGCAACAGGAGCTATTGAATTATTTGTTAGTCCAACTCAAGTTGTATTTGGAGTAGGTGCAACTCCACCAGGAATAGTGTCAGGCATTATTATTTTAGAATGGCTTTCCTTATTCTGATATTTGGAATAAAATTATATTTAAGAGGTGATTTATGAATTCTATGGGTGGATATGGAGGAATGAAAGGGCCTGCCGGTTCTAGTGTAAGGGGACAAGGAAATGTCATTCCTAAAGGATATAAAGCAGGACAACTCCAACAATTTAGTCCCGAGCAGATGCAATTGTTTCAACAACTCTTTTCTCATGCCGGTCCAGATAGTTATCTATCAAAATTGGCTGGAGGAGATGAATCTTTCTTTGAACAAAATGAAGCTCCGGCATGGAGAACTTTTAATCAAGCGCAGGGACAGTTAGCTTCTAGATTCAGTGGTGCAGGGATGGGAGCAAGAAGAGGAAGTGGATTTCAGAATGCAAGCAATCAATACGCTTCTGACTTTGCTCAAGACTTAGCTTCTAGACGTCAAGGCTTGCAAAGGCAAGCCATTCAAGATCTGATGGGAATTGGTAGTAGTTTATTAGGGCAGAGACCTTATGAAAGATTCTTGACTGAGAAACCCGAGAATAAAACGGCTGAATTAGTAGGTAAGTTAGGTGGGTTCGTTCCTGGACTTGTTTCTTCCTTTATGGGAGGAGGATCTCCTGGATCAGCAGCAAAAGGCTCGTTAAGTATTTTCGGAGGTTAATATGGTACAAATTATTCCAAATAGACATAAATCATTTTCTGAGCAAATTCTTGAAGGCGTGAATGCAGCAGCTCCTGAATTTCATAGAATGCAGGAAAATGAAGCTGCAAGTAAATTAGGACTTGATATTTCGGCTTATCGAGATCCTCAGTTAAGAAAAGAATTATTAATGGAAGCTCATCGTCATAAAACTCAATTACAAAGAGCAAAAGATATGGCATCAGCTTTAAAAGGTAATCAGTCCCACTCTCCCTCATCTATGAAGGCGAGTCCAGAAAATTTAAGAGAAAAAACAGAAGAAGAATTTGAACCTAGATTTACAAGCAAATTGCCTGGATTAGATAAAGGAAAATATAGATCTGAAAAAAATCAATTCTTTCCTGAAAATATCGGAGGGCAAGAACCCCCTGGGAATTTTCCTCAATCAGAAACAGAAGGAATAAAAAGGACTCTTCTTACACCTGAGGAAAAAGTACAAAAGACGCAAGATATAACAAATAAATTTATAAGTGCAGGCGTACCAATTACTCCTAGTGAAGTTTTGGGTTTAATAAATGAACAGGAAGCACAAAAAGAATCATATAATAAACAAGTTGAGTCTGATACAGCCCAAAGAGTGCAATCGCAACAAATATATGGACAGAGAGCCAGGGAAAAACTGCAAAAACTTATGCCAAATGCTACAGATGAGCTATTAGCCTACTTTGCAAAGAAAGGTGAGGAAATTGCCCCAAGAACAAAAAGCGAGGCTGACATAGATAGATATTTGGCAACAGAGGCAAAAAAATTTAAAAATACGCTGGCTAATGTAAAAGAAAGCGTACCGGCTCCAAGACTGTTTGAAAAAATTAAATCAACTGTTTTGGGATATGATAGAAATTTCGATAAGGTAAAGAGCGATATTAGATTAAAACTCAATCCTCTTCTTAAAGATGGTCTATACGATACTGCAAGAAATACATTAAGTGAATTGGGATATCATCCCGAGGAAAGAGAATCCATAATTACCGATTTATCGGAAAATCCCAAAAAAATCATCTCTGGAATGCCGGATATAAAAAAAAGAGAAATGGGCGTTTCGACATACGCTAAGCCTTTTCCTGAATCGTCATATAGCCAGAAAGATAAGCAAAAAGTTCGTCAAGCTTTATCCGATGTTTTTTCTTCAGATCCATCATCCAATTTGATTTTATTGAGAAAGGCATTTGAAGAAAAAGGAGTGGATTGGCAAGAGTTTAAGGATCAATTAAATGATTTGGTCAACTCTGGAGAAGTTCAATTAAACGACGATCAATTTGAAAGTTTGAATACAATTGATCAGCCACCTTTAAATATGCTAGAAAAAATTCTTCATGGATTAAAACTAATAGGTAGATAATGAATCCTATTGCCAGGGCACTTGCAGATGGATACACGGCATTTAGTATCGTGGATAGTATAGTTAACAGATATCCGAGATATAAAAGAGCGGTCAATGACGCCAGAAAATTGGGCTATTCTGATGAAAGTATATTAAAACAGCTTTCATATGATGATGAAAATGGTCATGATCCTACTTTAACGGAACATGAAAGAGTAATTAAAAGAGATAAGAATCAAAAAAGAAAAGCAGCTATGCAAGCAGTTGGAGCATTAGGGACGGCTGGAGCTGTGGCCTCTGGATCTTACGGTTATGCCACTAGAAATAGAGCTGTAAGTCCGAGCGAAATTCTTACTGCTCAAAAAGTAGTTCCAGAAATATCTTCCCGAAAATCACTACAACGCCCTTCTACTAGACAAATCGCTCATCAAACTAAAGAAATTCCCTATTCCCCAAGAGGATCACAACCTCAACAACCTCCTCCTACGACTCCACGATCTCCTATAACTCCAGAAACTCCTAGAACTATCAAACCATCAGAATATGAATCTTCTGTAAATCTTGTGAAAAATCTAAAAGAGGAAAATAGAGTCAGTACTATCGTTAGTAATAATTACGATCCTGAAACGACTGCAATGATTTTGAGAAAAGTCCTCCCTAAAAACGTAGTTTCTACTATGGAAAAAGTTCCTGGAGGATTGGAAAAAATATCTTCTGATTACGCTTTATATATGCGGGAAAATCAGCCACCGGATGTTAGAGAATCTCAGAAAGCTCCATCCATTAAGGAAACGGCTCAATCTCCGGCTATACAAGAAGGAATACAAGAATCTTCAATTATTTCTAAAACACAACCACAGGAAATGGGTGAGCCAAGAAAAATGCAAGCTATTGGTGGTGCATTTCAAGGAAAATTAGAGGGAATAATTGAACCTGGGATACAGAAAACCATTGAAAAACAAGAGAAAATTTCAGGAAAAATTTTATCTAAAGAAAAAGCCAAAGAAGTTATACGAAAAGAATTAATCAAAAAAATGTCGAGTCCGTCTAAAGAGACA
>CAILMK010000218.1 GCA_903835275.1 uncultured bacterium
AGGGGCAAGGGACGAGGGGCAAGGGGCAGGAGACAAGAGCGCAAATTGTAAGGTTGTAAGGTTGGTGTTGATACTGTCTGACTGCCGGATCGCTGGTTCGGATATATTTATCCGGACCTATTGAGCCCGGTTCGCCGCGGCGAATTCAATCCCTGTTAGGATAAAAATATCCTAATTGGCGATTTGACTATCTGCGAAGAAAATCCTTCCAAATTTTAAAGATTTTGAAAAAAAAAGACTGTTCTGCTTTAAGATTTTTTAAATGGTAATAATAATTCCAATCTGATTGAATTTCGCCTTTATATTCATGCCATGAATCAACTGGAACTTCAAAATCCTCCAAAGCTTGTTGTTTGCATATTTCTATATTATCTTGCAAATAATCCCAATCCTGACTTCCATTTTTGTAAATATATAAATAAGCACCTTCTCTATATTCGCCATCTATAATTAACCTTAGGTTTTTATGAAAAGCTTCAAGTATTGGTTTAATGTTTTCCATGTTTTATTCTTTACTTCACCATCCCCTCAGCCACCGGCAAAATAATCTTTTCCCAAATCGCATATTCCTTAGCGGATGGATGCAATCCATCAGAAGCCACGAGGCTGTGATCATTTTTCATTCCCTTGCTGATGTCGAAAATATCTGCAACAGGAAGACTCCTTTTTTTTGCCTCTTCCTTGATGATGGTATTGAATTCTGCAATGCCTTCGGAAATATCCCTGCCACCACCATATTGACCTCCCTGCGGAGAAGCGGAAAAATCAGGAATGGTAACGAGAAGTAAATTTTTCTTATTGCTTAGGTTTAATTGTATCTGGTCAATTAGAAAAACAAGATTGGACCTGAAGCGAACCGGATCCACGCCCTGCACCCAGTCATTGACACCTATTAATAAAGTGGCAAAATCGGGTTTTATTTTTTCCACGATTTCCAGTTCCTGTTCTATCGCCATTTGTGAAGTCCATCCGGTACGGGAAGGATTCGCGGAAAGCTCCATTGGAATTCCTTTTTCATTTAGATGCTTGGTGAGGAGTTCCGGCCAGCTTTCCCCCGGTCCTGCACCCTCACCAATAGTATATGAATCACCAATGGCGACGTATTTCAATGTTTTTTTCTGCGGTACAAATCCAAAGTTCATTAATGACAATACTACGATTAATAAATGAATTTTCATGGATGTATATACGCGGGAGGCTAAATAGCGGATTTTTTTCTTCTTCAATAATTATTACAAAGTAACGATCTGTTTCCCATAACTTAATAACCTAATAACCTACTTCAACTTAAAGGAATTCAAAACATCCTCTTCTGTTTCCTGATATTGAGGAAAAGTAGATTTCATTCCGCGGAACGTCAATACGTAAGACTTGTTATTCTTCAGCCAGAGATATTGCTCACATTCCAATGAGAAATTCATTAGGTCCGCCTGAAAGTGCAGCTTGTAGAAATCGCCTCCGGTTCCTTTTTTTACTTCGGATTCAATAATATTTATTCCCGGGATTTTTTTGGAAAGTTCATCCCGCATCATTGAGCTCAGTTTTTTGATGTCTATATCCTTCGCATTAGCGGGACGCTCTGTCAGGTTTATTCCGAGAAGATGCATTTTATTATTTGCGCTATCTGCAGGTTCAAGTATGAAGGTTGTGCCGCCTGCACCGGTTTCTGATTCGATCCAGTTTGGCGGATATTGAACAGAAAATTCAGGTTTATCCAATGTCTTCCAGGCAGGATGTTTTGCCAGTTTGCAGGAGGACGTTAAAAGTAATAAGGTGATAAGGTAGTAGAGTATTTTTTTCATGTTCAAGTTTAGTTTTTTGTTTCTATTTGATTTGTTCGTAGCTGATCGGGATATATTATCTCGATCCGTGAGCCTTGGATATTTTATCCGGTAGGGGATTGAATTCGCCGCGGCGAACCTGGCTCAATAGGTTTGGATAAATATTCGCCGCGGCGAACAAACCAAACGGAACTCATTTTACATCTCCAGTAATTCCACCATATCATTAAGAAAATCGAAATCCTTTACGCCTGTGCGTTCTTCCGAACTGCCGATTAAGTTTACTCCGAAAGGATTGTATTTTTCAATGATGGGCAAAAGATTATTTTTATTCCACTGGAAATTCAGGATCACGGGATAATCCCTGCAAAACTCCGTCAGCATTATTTCATTGTGCGGATTAGTCAGAAATAGCTCCTGTCTATTTGCATCCCTGAATGAAAGAAGAAAATATTTGGTGCATTTTTGTACGGCGTCTACATGGGCAATGATGTCCTGTAT
>CAILMK010000219.1 GCA_903835275.1 uncultured bacterium
AAATAAAAACAGGAATATTTTTCAACGCAGTATCAAGTAAGGAATCGTTACCAAGATTGAGATTAAGTTTATAATATCCAGCCGGCAGTGATTTTTTTAATGTCAGATAAACGTGTGCAAACATACCATACCCAAAATAGCTCAATGTTCCAATTCCACCGCGGGTAGCAGCGGCAAAATCTACAGTTCTGTGTTTAGCATCCAAATGAACAAAATTGACGAAAGGCGGATCGAATATCCCAGTGTCTTTATCAAACTCTCCATAGGCATAAGTGGAGTCAATAAGTCCCGCAGGATATTTTAAACTAACACATATTGCAAATAAAGTAGGAACAGGTCTTGCGGAATCTCCTACGTAAAGATCAACAGTAGCAGTTTCTCCGGGCTTAAAGCTGTCCTTATTCATCTTGAAGTATAGTGGAGGATCTGTGATTTTCCCATTGTTAAGGTATTGCGCAGGATTTTTTGAATAATTTTGAGCTACTGCCTGCCCGTCATCGGCAGTATAATAATCGCCTATGCTAACTTCTCCATCTCCGTTGCAGTCTGCATGTTTTGTGTTAACACCCCTTGGAAGAGTTGAACTCCATGGTTTGCATGCCTGCGGTTTATAATCAAGTGTGCCGGGAGTCCTGGGGCTACCGCCTGAATTTGTCATCGATATCGTGAGAATATCACGAGTATCAACCATGAAATCATTGTTCGCGTCTCCGGGGAGTACGCAATCATTATCCATATAAACTTGCCTGCTTATTGTGTCTGTAATTGCCGATGATGATTTTATTTTCAGGCTTACTTTGTAGTTTCCCGGCTTTGAATATGTATGAGATGGATTTTGTGAAGTAGAAGTACCACCGTCACCAAAATCCCAATCCCTGCCGGAAATAGTTTTTCCTTTAGGAACCACAGAAGAATCATAAAATTGTGCAGGAGTATTCATGCATAATTGCGGCAATGAATAGAAAATTGCTTCGGGACTGTCTAGCGGAATTTCAGAAGCTCCTATACAGGGACGATTTGGATCGCGTGGGTTACCATCTATATCCTCCGTTACGAAGGATAAAGGAGTCGCCTTGCGTAATAGTTTATTTTTAATGTGCAGGTCAGTTGCACTCACAAACATTGGATCGGTTTGAATAGCGTTTATATCTGAGAAACCATAATTCCATAATTCGTATATATTGGTTGTGCCAGCTCCGCCGAAGTCTGTTTTGTCAGTGAAATCTGCCTTGGGTCCGTAACAGTCAAAATTTATGTTTCCAAAGCAAATGGAGTTCATACTAGGGTCAGTGCCGTGTCCTTTTAAACTAATACCTTTATTAAAAATATTGTTTGCCCCTTTAAGGTCATACCATAAAATTCCTGCAATTGAATATTCAAAATAAATATCTTTATAAATTGTGTTGTAATACATGGCTATACTGGCATCTACATCCTTCAATCTTCCCACTACCATGTTATTTATGAATGTGATATTCAAAGTAGCATAACAATTGATATCGCCGGTTAAATAATTTGCTGATACATTTACTTTGCCATTACTTCCGTTGCCTGAATAATCTTCTCCTTCAAGCGAAATTGCATCCAGTGTATCATGACTTATAAGTGCACTGAATCGATACAATTGAATACTGTATATGCTGTTATTTGAAAAAGCACAATTGCTTACAGTAAGCAAACCTTTAATGGCGGACAATTCAGGCTTGCCATAACTATAGTAGCTATTGGGATCATAAATAAAATAAACACCCTTTTTTGTGCCTGATATATTGCAGTGGTCTACCAGCAAATCTATCCCCAATCCATTGGTAAAATCTTCCATGTCTATCCCAACATCTGCAGAGCCTTTTATATTGCAATATTCGAAATGAATACTATCTGATTGTGTGACGTAAACGATCTGTGAAAAATCTGAATACATGCCAAGGTAGCGGAAATAGATGTTACTGCAGGTATAAGAGTAAAATACACTCGTCCCACTGGTAATTATATGCACCTTGCTGCTATCCAATGATTTTGATTGGAATATGACCGGATAGGAGAAATGAATGGCATTGAAATAAATACTGTCCGTATAGTTTCCATCAGCAATGTTAAGAAATACGGTGTCGGAAACGCCGTATTTCGTCAGGCTATCTACTGCTGATTTTATACTTTGAAAATTTGTTCCCGATGCAGAAGAAGCAGGGTTAATGGTATATTTTCCGCTCAGTTGCGAAAAAGCAACTGATGAAGTAAATAGAAAAAACAGTAATATTAAATTCTTCATTTTTCAGGTTTTTAAAGAATATAAAGCAAAGATAAATACTTTTTTTACAATCTAGGTTCCTTATCCATGTACCCTTCTCCGAAGTATACCAGATTAGAAATGTTCTATTAGTTTACAATTATTTATCATTGCATGTTGTCAAGTATTTTGTATATTCGTTAATAAATCGATCACGTTGCATTTTATAATCATCAAGACTATTGAAATTTCTGTATTCAGGCTTCATATTGTTGAAATAAAAATAAACCGTCACATTCTTCCCTGGAAACATTACAAATACTCCTAAAGTACTTCCATTTTCAATTGTCTTTCGACTTAGTCCATAGACTTTATAACCATTAGATTCAAGTTCGATCAGGTCTTTAGTTTCCATACTAGTCGAATGTGAATTTAAATATTTTAGGTTGTTGATCAGGTTTTCCTGGTTTGTGGCGTAAGATTTATCTTCCGAAAGCTCTATCTTTAAATTTACAAATGGAGCTTTCTTTTCATTATTATACAAAACTCTATAACCGTCAACACAAGTAACTTCAACTTCTCCATTCTCTGTTTTTACCTTTCTTGTTTTCTCCGATGTTTCAGGAAGTCTGTCAGGATCTGCAGCAACTAAGTTTGTTGAAGACTTGAAGGAAATATAGCATTGTCCAATATTATTTTTACTTGTAAAACTTAAAAGCAATATTGTCAATAAGATTTTCAAAGATAAGGTCAGTTTTAATTTCATTTTCCATCTGATATTAAATGTGTTCCAATATAAGTCCTTTGTCATTTATCCGCAATTTACCAACTGCATTGTATTTAAACATGCATCTATGCTCTCTCCAAGTATTGAATAGTATAACCAATCTTTTTTTCTCTTCTTACAACCCCCTCTCTTTATCCATATATCCTTGTACTACTTCAATGGCATTATCTATTACATCACTGAGGGCAGTTATAAAAGTGCCGGGTTTTGCTAGCGTGAATGCGTGGTTTAATGCGTCTACTTCCTTGGGGATATATTCGTAGGATTGATTCGGATTTATTTCCTTAATTCCTTCAACAAGTAAACGTACAATGTCGTCCGCTTCGCGGCCACGAAGGAATTTATCCTGGCGGATGATGATGTGGTCAAACATTTGCGTGGATATTCTTCCAAGGGCCCTGATATCGTCATCACGCCTGTCACCGGTACCGGTAATGATTCCGATCTTATAAGGGGAATCAATGGTCGTTAAAAATTCCTTGATACCTGTGAATCCATCCGCGTTATGCGCGAAGTCGATCATTACCTTATAGTCCTTGAAATCAAAAATATTCATTCTGCCCGGAGTTTGCGCGGAAGAAGGAATAAATGTTTCAAGGCTCATTCGTATATCTTCAATTTTGAATCCGTAAACATAAGATGCAAGCGTGGCAGCAAGAACATTATATATCATGAAAGTAACCCTGCCGCCAAAGGTCAGTGGAATAACCGTTACTTTTTCCACGCGGAATTTCCAATCGCCTTTTTTGATAGTGATATATCCGTTTTCATAAATGGCTGCGATGCCGCCTTTTTTGCAATGTTCAACTATAACCGGATTGTTTTCATCCAGACTGAAGTATGCAATATTACAATCCGCATTTTTACTGATGGATACACAATGAGGATTATCTGCATTTAATACAGCATAGCCATCATTTTTTACACTGGCAACTACCACGCCTTTTACCTTAGACATATCTTCCAATGTGTGAATGTCCGAAAGCCCCATGTGGTCTTCCTGTATATTCGTAACAACAGCAACATCACAGCGACTGAAGCCCAGTCCCGCGCGCAGAATTCCTCCTCGAGCTGTTTCCAGAACAGCAAATTCTACTGTAGGATCCTTTAAAATAAATTCCGCACTAACAGGTCCGGTTGTATCGCCTTTAGTAAGCATTGAATTGCCCACATAAATGCCATCGGAAGTGGTAAAGCCTACTCTGTAACCAATGTTTTTTACAATATGTGCAATGAGCCGTGTAGTAGTAGTTTTCCCGTTGGTTCCGGTGATTGCAATAATCGGGATCCTGCATGATTTTCCCTGAGGATAAAGCATATCAATCACGGGGGCTGCAACGTTTCTTGGTAAGCCAACAGCAGGCGCAAGGTGCATTCGGAATCCCGGTGCTGCATTTACTTCAAGGACTACTCCGCCTGTATCTTCAAGAGGCTCGCTGAGATTGGTAGCCATGATATCAATGCCGCAAATATCCAGTCCGATCACTCGGGATATTCTTTCAAAAATGAAAATATTATTTGGATGAACCATATCCGTTACGTCCGTGGAAGTTCCGCCAGTGCTGAGGTTGGCA
>CAILMK010000220.1 GCA_903835275.1 uncultured bacterium
TAATCAGGTCCTTCGGGAAGATCATAAAATGATTCGGGTGATTTACCGGCAATTTTCTCAGCATGTCTTCCACTGCAAAAATAAGCACATCGTAAGTGGATATGTACTTCTCAACAAGTTTTAATGTATTCTGGTAGTAACTTAGTTCAGCGCCATCGCGGACTGCAAAGAGGAAAAGCAATTTGTCTGATTTTGCAGGAGGCGTACCCGTTCCACGCTCTTTGGATTTTCTGGTAATGAGCCTGTGGATAATCGCTTTTTTAACGTTTAGCAAACCGGTACTTTTATCCTCCAAATTTACACATCTATGTGGAAATGTGGATAAAATCTTATAATTCGCTTCTTAGCTTCATCAGAAAAGCCTTGGTTTTCTCCAGCATTTGCAAGGTATCGGGTAGGATTTCTTCAGTGGTGGAGGCGATCTTCAGGTGCTTTTTAGCTCCATCCAGGGTCATACCACGTTCCTTTACCAGATGGTGAATATTCTTCAGATAAGCGATATCCTGTTTGGTGAAGTTGCGGTTTCCCTTCTTGTTTTTCCGCGGTTTGATTCCGGGGAATTCCTTCTCCCAATAGCGTATGAGGGAAGCGTTTACATTCAGCATTTCAGCTACTTCCCCGATGGAGTAGTATAGCTTATCTTGTGAAATGGTCGCTTCCTGCACTTTTAATATTCTGTAATTAGCGTTGAAAAGTGCTTAGTCGAATGTCTGGTTGGAATGTTTCGCGATCTCAAGGATCTTGGCATAATCCGTACTGTTCAGGTCATTATGGAAGAAATTGATCGGGTCAATTTTCTTTCCGTTCTTGATCACCTCATAGTGAACGTGTGGCGCAGTGGACATACCTGTGCTGCCTACCAATCCAATCATGGAACCGCGTTTTACTTTTTGTCCTGCATGAACAAGAATCTTGCTCATGTGGCCGTACAATGTTTCATAACCGAATCCATGCTTTATGATAACGTGCAGGCCATAGCCCGAGCCGTTTGGATCAGGACCTTCTATCACACCATCGCCGGTGGCATAGATAGGAGTGCCCTTGGCAGCAGTGAAATCAAGTCCGGTATGCAATTGCATTTGTTTATAGATCGGGTTCAATCTCCATCCGAAGCCGGAGGACATTTGTTTCAGTGTTTTATTGGAGATAGGCTGGATGGCAGGGAGTGCAGCAAGCATTTTTTCCTTGCCCTTTGCCATTTCCATCAGTTTGCTGTAATCCTGTGTCATAACGGACAACTTGGCAGAAAGGTCATCCAGCTTTTTGGAAGATTCGATGATCATTTCTGAACCCGGAATTCCTTCATCAGCTTTGTATTTGTTTACACCACCTGTACCTGCATTCAATACGCTGGATGGCAATTGATCCGCTTCAAAAATAACGCGGTAAAGCTTGTTATCCTTGTCTTCCAGTTCCACCAGTGCCGCATTGGCATTTTCCATGCGTTTATTGAGGTATTCAACCTTGCGTTTGTAATAACTCAATTCGTTCTGAAGTTCCTTTTGATCAGGAGTTTTTGTCTTAAAAATGACCACGGAATAGACGAGCACTCCCACTAGCACGAGAGTAGCAAGAAAACCCGTCACTTTACCTACCTGTTCCCAGTCTTTCGGCTTGTGGATCACGTATTTAAGGTCGTGCGGATTGAAGTAGTATTTGAATTTCTTAGCCATATACCTCTATATATCGATTAACGAAGTTACGACTTCGCAAATTGCCTGCCAAAAGCAATTTCATGCCATTACTTACATTCTATATATTTACTATGTGGATAAAAGCCATAAGACCCTAAGGGCTAAAATTTTGTCCTCTGTGGATTTGTGGATAAAAAGATAAAAGTTGATAATTCCTTAACAGACCGTGGAAATTTACGATGTACGATTTTTGATGTACGATTTGTAGAGACGTTGCATGCAACGTCTCAGTTAGAGATGCGTGCTATTCCTTGTCTTCAGACAAGGAATCTGTGGCTGCAGGTCTTTGACCTGCTGCGTCTGAAGACGCAAAACCAGTGCTTCTAGGTCTGAAGACCTGGAAGAGCGCAAGTCCCCGCAGAGTCTCTTGAAGCGGGGATTTCTGTTTGGGAAGGACTCTGCGGATACTTACGCAGAGTCCCGCAGCGCACAAACCCATCCCTTCCGGAGACTCTGCTGGAACTGGAAAAAATATCCTCCCCTCCCCATCGTCTTACTAAATACCTAAACATACGATCATGAAAACACGCTGGATAGATTTCATCGGGCTCTTCCTGCTTTTACTGGTAACCGGCCTCTTCTGGGGGACATGGTTTGCACTCAGTCAATCCATTTCCGGATTTTCTCCTGCAGAATTTATTCATATCGGCAAAGTCATTATTTCCAATGTTGCATGGCCGATGAGGTTCATCTTGCCGGGGTGTTTGCTTTTCATGCTGCTCAGTATATGATTTCATCCACATAAAAGATCAATTGGTTTTTATTTCAGCGTAATTGCATTTTTATCTATTTGCATTTCCCTGTTCATTACTGTAGGCATAGAAGTGCCGATTGATAATATGATCAAAATATGGACTCCGGAAACGATCCCGGCAGATTTCAATGCACTCCGCGAAAAATGGGAATTCTTCCATGGGTTGAGAACGATTACATCGCTCTCCAGCTTTGCGCTGTATTCCGCGTCGATGATTTTGGCGAGGAAATATTAATTTTTGTAGAGACGTTGCATGCAACGTCTCTGCCGCGACCAAATGGCACACATCCGCCGTGGCGGAACACAGATTACACAGATTGACACGGAACTCTCAAAGCTGTCATCCAGTAGGGATCTTACAAGTGCTATAGATAAAGTTTGAAAAAATGTACTGTCCCCGCAAAGTCCTTTAAATCGTTGCAATGAGTTTAAGAAGGATTCAACTGTGATTTCGAAACTATTCTCCCTTCATTCCTCTGAACTCATTAGCGCAACGAATATTTTTTTGGTTTTTAATTTCAATTAATTTCCCCGATTCAATATCAACTTGCCAAGCTTTTCGAACGGATACCTCTGAATCATTTAACATATCTTTAATTACTATTGCGGCAATTGCAGGTTTATAAATAGATTTTTCAAAACAATGGCACATCCCAATTTGGATATAAGGTATTTTTGGGATCACATTTATTGTATCAAGAATTTGATATTTAACATCATTTGAGTTTTTATGTTCCATTAATTTCTCCAGTACAAGAACATTTTGCTTTTTGTTACTTAACTGAATAATGCCGAGCTCAAAGTCGTTCGCTTTTTTGATGTCCAAAAGGGCACCGGCATCTTCTTCAAATTTACTTAACTGGTGAATTTCTTTGTGATTGCTATATATTAAACCACACAATGGATTTTTTTTGTTTCCATATTGTTGGCAACTTGTAAATATAAAACCCAAAGCAATTCCCTTAGTGATGATTTTTACTATCTGGATTTTTGAATTCATATACGACAATAAATAGAAGGATACTACTTTCCAAACATCCCTGACACAACCAGATCCTTGGATCCTGCAGTGTACTTGTAGAAACCTTCGCCACTCTTGGCGCCGAGGTAACCGGCCGTAACCATATTTTTCAATAGTGGACAAGGAGCATATTTAGGATTGCCGAAGCCTTCATAGAGTACATTCAGGATGGAAAGGCATACGTCCAATCCGATGAAATCAGCCAGTTGCAGCGGACCCATAGGGTGCGCCATACCGA
>CAILMK010000221.1 GCA_903835275.1 uncultured bacterium
AATTTGTTTTACTTTATGATTTTTCTGTTAAGCAGGGAGATTCATTGAAATTATTTTTTGATGTAAGATTCAAACAGGTCAAGGTAATTTATAGGTGCAAACAGATTGATACAATATTGGAGTATGGACATTCATTCAAAAAATACACATTTGACATGATAGACTCAATTTGGCATCAGCCTTATAATGCGAACTATTTACAAGTAATATGGTATGAAGGAATTGGAGATGCGTGGCATCCGTTTTATTGTTTTAGCCCTACTTATCCAGCAAACGAATGGGGGTCATATTTTATGTGTTTTGATACTAATTCAAGTCTGGTTTTTATGAGGCCAGGTCTTACTTCCTGCATCACAGGAGAAAATACCCAAAAGTATAGTAAGGCAGGAATTAAAATAAGTCCGAATCCTTTTAGTTTTGGTTTTAATTTAAGTATTGAAAATATAGAATCTTCAGATGCATCTGTCCGGATTTATGATTTGACAGGCAGGGAAAGATTCAATAAATTATACAAGAACATCATTGGATCTTTACATGAAAATATCATTCCGGATATTTCTTCCGGTATGTATGTTCTTAAAATACAGATCGGAGAAACAATATATTCTCAAAAACTAATTCGGCAATAAAAATTCTTTAAAACCCGTATCTTCGCTCCGTGCTAAACAGGCAATATCAAACAGAACTATTAGAGGCGGGATGCGATGAAGCAGGCAGGGGATGCCTTGCCGGTCCGGTAGTGGCTGCTGCTGTTATTTTACCCGCTGATTTTGATATTTCTTTTCTGGATGATTCCAAAAAACTTACAGAAAACCAGCGCGATGCTGCTGCAATAATCATCAGGGAAAAAGCGATTGCCTGGGCGATTGGCATTGTAAGCCATGAGGAAATTGACAAGATAAATATTTTAAAAGCGTCCATCAAGGCGATGCATCTTGCCGTGGATCAGCTAAAGAAAAGGCCGAAGTTTCTCATCATTGATGGGAACAGATTTTATAAATATAAAAGAATTCCGCACCTCGCCATTGTTGATGGAGATGCCTTGTATGCATCCATTGCTGCGGCATCCATCCTTGCCAAAACACACAGGGATGAACTGATGAAAAAACTTCATCTCCAATATCCGCATTACGGATGGGATCATAATAAAGGCTATGGGACCAAACTGCATGTAGAAAAACTTCTGGAGCACGGCATCAGTCCGCACCACAGGAAAACCTTCGCACCAGTAAGGGATACCATTCAAATGGAACTTTCATTCAGTCAACAATGATCAGTAATCAGTCAACAGTGAACAGTGAAAATACGCGCGAAGCGCAGTCCCCCTTTTAAGGGGGTTAGGGGGATGACAGTAAATTCTCAAAGAATTACATAAATTTATTTTAGCATGGAAATCCCGCTCCATTCCGTTGCTCTCGCTCGCGTCCCGCAAGTGTGAGCAATTCTGCAGCCTCCGGCGGCATGGCGGGACGCCAATCACAACTGACACTCGCGAGACGCGAGCGACAGCGCGGACAGTAGTAAATAGTAAGAATTCAGAAGCAAGAATCAGGAATAAATGATGCCCAAGGTATCCATTTTTGTAGCAAATGAACGAATCTTTGAGTTACTCCCCTCTCCTTGGGAGAGGGG
>CAILMK010000222.1 GCA_903835275.1 uncultured bacterium
CTGTCAGGGGCGCGGTTTGCGGGATAAGCGCGGGGTTGCCGGCACTAACCCCCCCAGTGCCGAATGCAATGATTGGCGACGCGGCGACGTCAAGAACGATCGTGTTGACGGCGGGCGTATCAGATATTGAATTTGGCATAGAATTTCTCCCAACACGTGGAAGAGACGATTTATAAAAACAAAATACTAATATAAAATTGAACTGTTTATCTTCACTTCCTCTAATTCTGATCGACACATTTCAATTCCCTTTTTTGCAACCGAAGTGCTTAGTCCTGACCACCATGAAAAATCTTTTAATGAAGCAGGGGAGTGGCTCTGGAAATAACGTTTTGTCAGTTCTACCACTGATTCATCATGGTTTAGTTTTTTATTTTTCTTGATCCATTCTCCTGCCAAAACAAAACTTGTTTCTTTTCCTTTTCGCGGTCCCTGGCAAATAATTCCATCAAGTGCTGCACGTAGCAATAAAAAATTTGAGCGCAATCCTTCAACAGAAATTCCTTTTTTCTCAATTATTTTCACAAGGTCTTTTCTGCCAATATTTTTTCCTCCCTCTAAAGCAGCAATTATCACCTTTTTGCTTTTCAACAAGGTCTTTTCATCCAGTTCCAATTTACGGTAATAACTATTGTGCAATGATGAAAGGCGGGGAGCGGCCAATGCAAGCATCCATTGCACATCCTCGGGAGCCATATAGTGCCAGGTGCCCCTGAAAGACCAGCTCCTGATGATTTGTCCCTTGTTAAGTGCAGTTTCTATGTCAGTTTCCTTGCTACCCGGCAGGCGTATCCCCAAGGCCCATTGCGAAGCATAATAATCCTGCGCCTGCATGGCACCAAACCAACATACTACATCAACGGGTGCTGAAAATGGAGATTGAGTCAACAGCTGGTTATGTAATCTGTATTGTATAATATCTCCAGTTTTCATAGGATAATTTCTTCCCTGCAATTATAGGAAAAATTTATTACCATTAGAATTAAAAAAAAGACGGGTCAACAGAAAGCAAATTGGCAGTTTGAATGTATTTGAACTTTAACGTTCATATGATGTGTTACGTATGGATGTGAACACTACATATTCAACTAACCCTAAACTCATTACCGCATATATGAAACACGAAGAAATTTTACCAATATTATCCGATGAATTTTCTTCTTCGAGAAGGAATTTTATTGAAAAAAGTATTAAGCTGGCTGCTATAACCAGCATAGCCGGAATAGGCATTTTGTCATCCTGCAAAAAAGAAGATGAAGACAAGGATGTATCTCCTCCTGAAGACCTGATGCAGGAACATGGCTTGCTGAACCGCGTATTGCTCATTTATGACAACTGTCACAAACATCTGAATGATGGCTCGCAGTTTCCCTTGCAGGCACTTCACAATGCAGCAGGCGTCATTAAAACCTTTGTGGAGGATTACCATGAAAAGCAGGAGGAGAATTATTTGTTTCCGCGATTTCGCAAGGCAAACACGCTTATTGATCTTGTGAAGACATTGCAAGAGCAACATGATGCCGGCAGGGCTATCACATTGCAGATAATAGAGCTTTCAAAAAGTGAAAAACTGACAGAAAATGAATCCCGTAAACTTATTCAACTTCTTTCTTCTTTCAATACCATGTATCGTCCGCATGAAGCCAGGGAAGATACTGTTCTGTTTCCGGCATTCAGGAAAATTGTTTCACAACACGAATACGATTCACTAGGAGAGGAGTTTGAAAATAATGAACACAAGCTTTTTGGAAAAGATGGATTTGAAACCATGGTGGATAAAGTTGCTGCAATTGAAAAACAACTTGGTATTTATGAACTTGCCCAGTTCACTCCAATGATTTTGTAAATTCAATGCCGGTATTAAAAAAAACAAACCCACTCAAATGATATCTGAGTGGGTTTCTATTTCTATAAGATACGAACTAAGCAGCAACTCGTCCTAATCTTCTCAAATGGTATAGATGCGATTTGAATGCCACGTATGCAGATGGATATACATTGTAAGTAATATCAAACTCATCGGCGGTCTCCCTGACAAGTTTGCTTATTTCATGGTAATGCACATGGCTGATTTTCGGGAATAAATGATGTTCCACCTGGAAATTCAAACCGCCCAGTAACCACGTTAACAACTTGCTTTCAGTACCAAAATTGGAAGTAGTTTGTATCTGGTGAATGGCCCATTCCACATCAATCTTATTAGATTCCTCATTTGCCTGTGGAAACGTAGTATTTTCCACCACATGTGCCAGTTGAAAAACGATACTGATAAACATTCCGCAGACAAATGCAACAATGGCAAAGCCTATCAGTGCCTTCAGCAATCCAACCATAAAAATTGGCAGAAGAAGATACACGAAAATATAAGCAGCTTTGGTTATCCAAAAGATAAAATGTTCCTTCTTGTCTATTTTTTGTTTATCGGAAGCAGTAGTTGCCTTGCCGGTAATGTACTTGAAAAAATCATTATAGAAAACCCAGAGAAAGTATGTGAGTCCGTATAAAACGATCCAATAGTAATGTTGGAACCTGTGGAACCAACGTCTTTTCTGGTTTTCATGCAAACGCATCCAGGGCTCTATTTCAATATCCTCATCCATGCCTTCAATGTTTGTGAAAGTATGATGGTTCAGATTGTGTTTTATCTTCCAGAAATATGAACTCGCTCCCATGAAATTCAGCGAATAGGCAGATAACCTATTCACCCAATGATATTTTGAAAAGCTTGCGTGTCCCCCTTCGTGCATAATGTTAAAGCCCATGAGTGCTAAGGTACTTCCAAACAAAACACACAGAATTACTGAAATGAAAATATTCGGGGTAAAGAAAACAAGAACAACGTAAAGAACAAGTGCTGCTGAAGCTTGCAAAACACCTTTCATGAATAATTTTCCATTTCC
>CAILMK010000223.1 GCA_903835275.1 uncultured bacterium
ACCACAAGTGTTATTTTTCGGAGAGAGGATGATACTTATACCTGCATCGCTTGTATCCGTTGCATCTGCGGGAGCATTTGCAAAGATGTTGTTCGCGAATAAAACAAGGATTAAAATGGGAAATAGCTTTTTCATAAGGATCTTTTTCTCAAAGATAAGAAATTAATTAACACCGCCAAACCTCGTAGGTCTTTAAGACCTTTAGAGGTTTTTTATTTCAACATCATAATCTCTTTCGTCATCATTCTATCTCCAATTCGCATTTTGATAAGATACATTCCGGAAGTTGCATAATAATTATCAGGAATAAATTTTAATGTATGTTCCCCTGCAATTTGCATTTCATTTGCCAGTAATGCTATTCTGCGTCCTGTCAAATCATAGACTTCTACGCTTACATTTTCTCCGCTTTCAAGAGTGTAATTTATATTTGTTAAATTTTGAAATGGGTTGGGATATATAGATACTTCGGAGTTTGCAGTAGCATTTTTATCTATTCCTGAAATGAGATAATAGGTGAGTGTGTCAGATGCTGTTGCAGTACATCCGCTATAGCTTGTCACTTTCAAAGTTGCTGAATAATGTCCCGGAGCAAATGTATGTGTTACCGTGTATCCTGAATCATTGGTGAAATCGCTGAATTCCCAATTGTATTTTTTATAGAAGGCAGTATCAATAGCCTTGAATTTTGCATCAGATGAAAAAACAGAATGATTGATTGTAAAGGTGGCACTTAATGAGTCAATATTTATAGAGTTATAGGCAATGTCAGAACATCCGAAGGAATTAACTACTTTTAGTTTAATATTATATGCACCAGTATTGCTGTAAGAAATGGCAGCATTTTTAGAAGTGGCATAGGTGCCGTTCCCAAAATCCCAGCTATAAGAATTTATTGTTCCTGAATCTATAATACTTGCATCAGAAAATTTTGCAACTGTATTCTGACAGGCATTTGAAATATTAAATGCTGCTTTTATTCCCGGATAAATCGAAACTGAACTGATTATGGTATCGTTTGAATGGCCTCCGTCATTAGCCATATCTGTCCACGCTTTAAAAATATATTTACCTCCTTTAAATGTACTTAGAGGAGTTGCAAATGATAAAACCATGTCAGAATCATTTCCCGGTTTTATTGTACTATTCACAGGGTAACTTACAGTATCAGATGCAGCCCCTGAAACTTGCAGATGCAAACGGAATCCACCTTTAATATTTATCAATCCATAATTATGCACATACAATTCTACGCTTGTATTTGAAGTTCCACAAGTGTTGTTTACAGGACTTAAAATGGAGCTGATTCCTGCATCAAGTGTATCGGCAAGCTCTGAAGCTCCTATGCAGGGGAATTTTTTGTTTCTCAGGTTCCCGTCTATATCCACGTTTGTATAGCCAATTGCAGCTCCCTTATTCATTAAAGCAGCAGAGGCATATGTAAGATGTAAATCCCCTGTGGATGGATGTGCAAATTTAGGGTCAGCGGATACACTGTATTTATCATATCCTGTCGCTTTTTGCCAGGCTGAGAGAGAAGAATAGTCACTCGTTTTACCGGAAGAGGCATAGTATTCCCCAAGGTACGTGCCGGTAGTGTAATAATCATTATAATCACTATTACTGCTTCCATAGGACTCTGATATAGCCAATCCCCCACCTGTATTGATGCAGATATTATTCACAAGTGCATTGCCATCAAAATCGCAAGCACCCCTTGTTGAAACTGATGAAGAAACGATGCTATTGTAATAAACGTCTACATTACCGGATACAGAAATTCCCCCCAGTTTACAATTAAAAAAATTATTTACAATGTATGTTGTATACTTCTTGTTAGTCATTATTATTCCGCCAACGCAATTAAAAATATTTCCGCTAATCAAAAAGTCTCCCTGGTCTTCATATTCTATTGCAAAATCTGACTGGCTATCCATGAGGTTTTTTTCAATTACTATACCCAAGCCAATTAAAGCATTCCTATCGCCGCTTGAATAAACTATCGAGCCTCCTATAATATGGTTCTGGCGAATGGTAATATAAGATTGCTGGTCGTGCTTTCCGGTTTGACAGTTAATAATTATTGCACCTGTAAAATCTATATGGCTAACCTTGGAAATCAATATGCAATGTTCGATCAATATATTGTGGGAAAAATTGCTAAGGTCAAAAATACGGCCTCCGAAATACGCCAGAGAATCTACACCTGAAATGGTGAGATATCTGAAATTGAAATAAATGGCATTGTTAAGTGTAAAAACAAGGGTTGTATCTAAAATTGTCACCTTGGAACTATCCAGTGATTTGGATTGAAACGTAATCGTATTTGTAGAAGAAGCCCCCACGATACTATCAATGGTAATGGCTTCCTTATATAGGCCGTCAGCTACATTAAAAACGACAGATCCACTTATCCCTTGGGAATCCAGGGCTTTTACAGCATTTGTAAAACTTGTATAATTGGTGATTCCGGAGCCTTTCGGATCTATGGTATAGCTGCCTTTTAATTGTGCAAAAATAACACCTGAAAACAATAAGAAATAGAGTAAAAATAATGTGGTTTTCATGAAAAATGCCGTTTTCTTTAATTCAAAGCTAATAAAACTGAATCAATTCCCCTCCAAATTGTTTAATATTGTACTTTATTATTCACTCAATGAATATACTTGAAGCGAGAAATATCTCGAAATATTATTCGCGACACACAGCCCTCGAGGATGTCAGTATAAGTGTGCCCGCGGGCAGCGTCTATGGGCTGCTGGGGCCAAATGGAGCCGGTAAAACAACCCTTATAAGGATCATTACACAAATTATCGGGCCTGACAAGGGTGAGGTGATCCTGAACGGAAAGAAAATTACTCCACAGGATATTTACAGGATCGGCTACATGCCGGAAGAACGCGGCCTCTACAGAAAAATGAAAGTAGGCGAGCAGATCCTTTATCTCGCCCAGCTCAAGGGGCTTCCAAAGGATATTGCGATTAAAAATATAAAATACTGGTTTGATGCCCTGAATATTTCCGACTGGTGGAATAAAAAAGTGGAAGAACTTTCCAAGGGAATGCAGCAAAAAATCCAGTTTATCTGCACAGTTATTCACGAACCTGAATTATTGATCCTGGATGAACCTTTTTCCGGATTTGACCCTGTGAATGCGGAAATTATCAAAAAGGAATTATTAAAATTGAAGGCAAAGGGAAATACAATTATTCTTTCCACGCACCGCATGGAATCCGTAGAGGAATTATGCGATAATTTCTGTTTGATCAACCGTTCACATAAGGTAATTGACGGGCCCGTAAACGAAGTGAGGCATAAATTCAAGGCGCATAAATATGAATTGATTATTTCCGGACTTACACAGGAACTTCCTACTGCTGAGATCCCGGATTTTCATTTGCTCGAAACCCATAAAGTTTCTGACGATACATTGCATCTGATTTTCAGGGTAGGGGATTCCATTTCCACCAATGAAATATTGAAAAAGTTTCTTCCTTACGGGGAAATAGAATTATTCAAAGAAATATTACCGAGTATTCATGATATATTTATTGAATTGGTAGGAGGGCAAGCCGATGAATAAAATAGCACTCATCATCCGCAGGGAATACATCACCAGGGTAAGGAATAAAACCTTTATTATCCTTACCTTGATCGCGCCGCTTCTCTATGGTTTATTAATAGCGTTGCCGATCATCGCTACAAAATTCGGGCAGGATGTTCGTTTTGTAGATGTAGTGGATGAAACAGGACAATTCAAGTATAAACTTAAAAATTCCGGGGAGTTGTTTTTCCGTTATCCGGATGCTTCTTTTTCAGAGGAGAAAAAGCTGATGAAACAAAAAGATGGACCGCAACTCATCCTTCGTATTCCGAATCAGCTCAATATTTTCAAGCCGGATTCCTTATTGTTGTTATCGGCAAAAAATGTTGGTTTGAATTTCAATGAAAAGATTGAAAATGCCGTTAACGAACGGATAAACGATCTTAAGATTCAAAAATTAAAACTCAATAAAACGCTGTTAGATACATTGGTCACAAATGTAAATATCACTGTCCGTGCAGATACAGGGGAAGGAGAAAAGGAAAGCAGCAGCGCAGCGGCAAGTGCAGCGGCATTTGGCGGTGGATTTCTCATTTACATGTTTATTTTTTTATACGGGGGGATGGTGTTGCGCGGGGTGCAGGAGGAAAAACAAAACCGTATTGTTGAGATCATCATTTCATCCGTAAAACCATTCCAGTTAATGCTTGGTAAAATAGTAGGCATTGCCATGGTTGGGTTGACGCAATTTATTGTTTGGGTAATACTTACCATTATTACAACAACACTCATAGGAGTGCTGCTGACTCCATCTGCGGAGCAAATGCAGGTGGCACATGCCATTGCTGCACACGGCCCGGCATCGGGTATGATGGATGCGGCAGCACAGGGAACCTTGCATAAAATTTCCAGTGCCATAGGAACACTTAATTTAACTATGCTTTTAAGCATGTTCGTTTTTTATTTTCTCGGAGGATATTTATTGTACAGTTCACTTTTTGCTGCTTGCGCCGCCGCCGTGGATAGCCAGTCTGACCTGTATCAATTCATGTTCCCGATTTCGTTGCCTATCATTGTTTCCATTTCTTTAATACCTTCCGTCATCAGTAATCCCGATAGTAACCTCGCGGTGTGGCTCTCCATTATTCCTTTTACAGCACCGGTGATCATGATGGCACGTTTACCTTTTGGTGTGCCTGCATGGCAACTGGGGTTATCTGCATTCATTCTTATTGGTGGATTTATAACCACAACCATGTTCGCAGGGAAAATTTACAGGATAGGTATTCTCATGTACGGAAAGAAAATTACATGGCGGGAATTATCGAAGTGGCTGTTTTATTAAAGATAACTATACAACACTCATGCTCGTAGAAAAACTTGAAGTTGCCGATGTTGAAGGAGCAGTAAAACTTCAGCCTCATGATTGGGGCAGCATTGAAGCTCATGTTAATTTTTACGTCCGTTCTTCCATTTGCAGGCCTGTAAAAATTTCGGAAGGGAATGAAATTATCGGCATTGGTACCAGCATCCTTCATAAAGATGTAGCATGGCTGGCTGCGATCATTGTACACCCTGACCACAGAGGAAAGGGTATTGGAACCATAATAACGCAATTTCTGGTTGATGACCTGAGGAAATCAGGATATGAAAGTATTTATCTGATCGCTACTCCACTCGGGGAACCTGTTTATAATAAACTTGGATTTAAAACCCAGGCTGAATATTCCTTCAGGCGAAATGACAAGGAGTATGAGAAGTTTGCTGTAAGTCCAAATATCATTCCTTATTCGGAAATACATAAAAAAGCAATATTTGAGCTCGATAAAATTGCCTCAGGAGAGGATAGGTCTGCGCGCTTTCCGGAATACCTGCAAAATGCTTTTGTGTTTCATTCCGGTTCCGAAGTGCAGGGATTTTATCTTCCTGATTTTTATGAGGGTATGATTGTTGCCTCCAATGAAAATGCTGGAATAGAACTGATGAAACTAAGATTGAATTCTAAAAATTTTGGCATTCTTCCTTTTGCTAATAAGACGGCTTTGGATTTCTTGTCTGAAAATAATTTCAATGAATTCCGAACCGCGAAAAGAATGTACCTCGGTAAAATGTTTGAATGGAATCCTGAATTGATCTACAATCGTGTAAGCGGGCAAATAGGGTAATTTTACAATATGGAACGGCTTTTTAAAAGATACTGTTCCATTAAAACCTAAATATTACTTTGTATGTATAATCTGAAAATTATTTCCTCATCCATAAGGGAAGGCAGAAAAGGTCCCCTGGTGGCAAACTGGATCACCGGAATTGCAAAACAGCATACTGAATTCAATGTTGAATTGCTCGACCTTGCTGAAATCAATCTTCCCATGATGAACGAACCTGAAAATCCCTCAAAGAAGATATATAAGTTTGATTACACAAAGAATTGGAGTGCAAAAATTGAGGAAGCGGATGCCTTTATTTTTGTAACTGCCGAATACGATTTTAATTATCCGGCACCTTTAAGAAATGCCTTGGAATACCTATATCACGAATGGAGCTATAAGGCTGCAGGAATTGTTAGTTATGGAGGTGTATCCGCAGGTACACGCGCTTATAACAGTTTGAAAGCAGATCTTTCCACGTTCAAAATGGTGCCGCTTTATGAATCTGTAAACTTTCCTTTTTTTATGAAGAACATCAATGAAAACGGAGAATTTATTGTCAATGAAATCTCTGAAAAGGCTGCTCATGCTATGCTTAAAGAATTACTTCGCTGGACAAAAGGATTGAAGCTGATAAAGGAAGATAAATGATTTGCGATATTTGATTTGCGATTTACGATTGAAAAATCAAGAAGTTTCACAGAAATAGGTAATATTTTACAATTAGTGATAATGGGGAAAGTCCCCTTTAGGGGATTTAGGGGTCATA
>CAILMK010000224.1 GCA_903835275.1 uncultured bacterium
ATTTACCACTTCCACTACCGTTGAGTATACTCTTCAGGAAAGCAAGCCTGTCAAGGCGGAAATTTATGACATGCTTGGAAGACTGAAAGTACAACTCGCCAATGAAATACAAGCTCCCGGAATTCACGATTTGAAACTTGAATCCACTGGGGCGCAAGGGGCACTCATAATGAAAATGCAGATCGGCGATGAAGTGATTTACAGATATATTATTGAAACAAAATAAAACGTTTAAAATAAAAACAAGAAAGCCGCTCATTGGGTGGTTTTCTTGTTTAGGTAGTTACCTGTTTGAATTTTTAAATCTACAAAATCCATTGCGGTACAGTTTTCGTAGGTTATATTTGACTAAGTAATTGAATTATGACTTACATGACCAGAAAGGCTACTTATTTAACCATAATTTTTTCTTGCCTGACCCTCTTTATAGGAATGGCTTGTACCGGAGTTCCTGCCGAGAAGGCCACCCCTGAACCGGATAACAAGACGGCAGTTGATACACCTGCGGATACGACAGGAATGCAACACGCTACCTTTGCATTTGGTTGCTTCTGGCATTCCGAGGAAATGATGCTGGAGCTTAAGGGAGTTGTAGATGCAGTCCCGGGCTATGCGGGAGGAACTGAAAAGAATCCGACGTATAAACTGGTGAGCAGTAAAAGCACGAAATATGCCGAATCAGTGGATATCAGCTATGATCCTAAAGTTATCACTTACAAGCAATTGTTAATGGTGTTTTTTGCAGAACATGACCCGACCACCCCCAATTATTCTGAACCGGATGAAGGCCCGGAATATAGGTCCGTCGCTTTTTACCGGAATGAATCTCAAAAAAGCGAAATAGAAAGTTATATCTCAAAGCTTACCACACAGCATAAATACGAAAATCCGATCATTACTGAAGTGGCACCTTTTACAGGATTCACGAAGGCTGAAGATTATCATATTCATTATTATCGCCACCATAAAAATGATGGCGGATATATCACCAGTGTTACCGGTGCTGAGATCAAGAAATTCAGGGAAGATTTCAAGGAATGGCTAAAGGAATAATTTATCAGTTATAAGCTACTGTCTTGCAATTCCGTAATTTTGCATCATGAGGTTATTTCTGTTAATAGTATTTTCTTTTATTCTTGACCAGGGGAAAGACAGTATACCCTCAAAAAAAACAAGCGCAGATGTAGCCGCAGTTAACCTGCCTGCTCCGCAATATGAAGCGTATATTCCGGGAGAGAAACTTGAGTACGGATTGAAATACACTTTGATCACGGGGGCTCATGCTATACTTGAAGTTAAAAAGGATCTGGTACAACTCAATAGCAGGGATCATTATCATATTTACATAGAGGCAAAGACAAATAAATTCTTTGATGATTTATATATGGTCCGCGATTATTATGAATCCTTCGTAGATAAAAAGACTTTGCTGCCTGCCGTTTTTAACAGGGATATTTCTGAAAATCATTTCAAAAAAAAGGAAAGCTATATTTTTGACAGAATAAACAATACAGTCAAACAGGAAAACAGGCTGGATACTGTGCCTCCCGGTACGTTCGATATTATTTCAGCATTTTACTATATGCGCTCCGTTGATTTTGATAAACAGGTTCCCGGTACAAAATATAAATTTGACACGTATTTTGACAAGAGCCTGTTCCCTGTAGGAGCAGAGTATGTAGGCAAGTCTGTTATAAGTACAGACCTAGGAAAGTTTAAAGTCCGCGTGTTTCGCCCCAAGCTTATCAAGGGAAGGATATTCTCAAATCAGACAGATATGACCTTGTATGTTTCCGATGATAGCAACCAGGTACCTATAAGAATTGAATCAGCCGTTTATCTTGATAAGGTCAGGGCCGATCTTGAGAAATTCAGCAATCTGAAATACAGACTTAGCAGTAAGATAAATTAACGGGGAATTCGGTTATCTAACCGCTCATTATCGAGGCTTTATTGTAATATAATTATTTGTTTAGTTATAACTTTTTCATCTATCATCATCCGGAGGAAGTAAACGCCGGCCGGCATATTTTCCCCTGAAATTAAAGACATTCCATGCTTTCCTGCTTCCTGCTTATTTCCCAACAACGTACTTACCAACCTTCCGTCTGCAGAATAAATAGCTATTTTAACAAAAGCATCATATCCAATTTTATATTCAATATTGGTCCGATCCCTGAATGGATTAGGCGATATCGCTAAATTCATAAGAGCATTATCCCGTGAAGTATGTATTCCTGTAAAAGTTTGTTCTATTTTCAGTGAATCATTTCTTAGATAAACAGGAATAATATTTCCTTTTGCATTTATCTGCTTGTTATTGCCAAGGGTAGCTATGAAAATGTTTGATTTTCGAGGCAGACTATTCTTGACCTTAAAATAAAGAGTTGCAAGTTTCCCATATCCTGTAGTATCCTTCTGATTAGTACGCACCACAGCAATATCAAGTTGTCCCGTCTGAGGCATCAGCCCAAGTGAAACAGGTTTGGTCTCAAGCCAGGAGGAGCTAAAATCCAAAAATGCTGTATCTAAAAGCATATCTGGATAATTAATGGAAAAAGCAAGTCCGTAAATATTTGACGCAGGTATTGAAGCGTCTCCATAAATTATATCAGCAGATATTAGATCTCCCGCCTGTGCGCTATCTCCTGAGAATTTAATACTCAGGTGCGGATCTGTTGGATTCCCTTGATTAATATTAAATTTCTTTAAATGCACATTGGAATAGTTTTTTACGATTGAATTGGTATCTGCATATGCAATGGTGCTGTCACCATCACAATCCGAATACTTAGAATTAATGGGATTGCCGGAAGGATTCTTCCAGTCTGCGGCATGCTGTCCTATCCACGTAGTAGTAGCGCCAATACGTTCCGGACCGTTGAGCCCCATCAAGAGACCAATATTCAGCGCATCATTTATGTCTACAACTTTATCATTATTGGCATCGCCCGGCCATACACACGCGGTATCAATGTTCGCTAGGCTGGTAAATGAATCACTGCAAGTGCTTGCATTCGTTTCTATGACCTTCAATGCTCCTGCTGTGGAAGTTCCCCAGCTTACATTGACACTACTGCTTGTTGAACCTGAATTGATAACTCCACCCGTAATATTCCACTTATATGTAGAGCCCGCGTTATTGGTGGTAGAGTATGTTACGGTACTTCTTGAACAAACTGTACCGATTGTTGCAAAAGAAGGAGAAGGAAGAGCATTAATGCTAATAATTACGCTATCAGATTTTGTGCAACCTGTAGCGGTAACGGAATCTGTTAAATAATAAATTGTTTTTATAGTAGGACTCACCCCAGGATTACTACTTATTGAGCTAAACCCGGCCGGATTACTGGTCCAATAATATTTATCGCCGACTACTGCAGTATTACCAATAGTGATAGATGAACCGAAGCATACTGACGAATCCGGTCCGGTCGCGGCTGCAGGTAATGGATTTACTGTAATAACAACGCTATCTGTTTTGCTGCACCCTGTAGAAGGAATTGTTTCTGTCAATCTGTAAACTGTAGTTGAGGATGGTGTAACTGTCGGTTTACTGCTGGTAGAAGTAAATCCGCCCGGATTACTTGTCCAACTATAAGTATTGCTGCCCACTGGACTCGCGCCAATGCTCGCAGAAGCCCCTATGCAAACAGATACAGCACTACCTGTGGCAGCAGCTGGAATTGGATTCGTGGATATTTGAACGGAGTCGCTATCTGCACAACCGGTAGAAGAGTTTTTTTCAGTCAGGTAATAAGTGGTGCTGGAAATTGGGCTTACAATTGGATTACTGCTTGTTGATGTAAATCCTATGGGATTAGAAGTCCAGCGATAAGTATGTCCTGCAGTGGCAGAGCCGCCAATACTGGTAGAAGTACCGCTACATATAGTTTGAGCGCTTCCCGTAGTTGGTACAGGCAATGGGTTTATAGTAATTTTTACACTATCGGATCTTGAGCATCCTGTGGAAGTCATGACTTCGGTCAATATATAGGTGGTTGTTACAGTTGGATTCACACTGGGATTACTGCTGGTAGATGTAAATCCAGTTGGATTACTTGTCCAGCTGTAAGTATTTCCACTCACAGAACTTGCTCCAACGCTTGTTGAAGATGAAGTACCTTTACAAAAAGACACAGGGCTTCCCACTGTGGCAGAGGGTCCTTTTTTAATTATAACGCTATCAATAAGTGTATCGTTGACGCTAAAACTATCTGTTGATCCATTAGGGGAGGAAGAATATACTTTAAATCCGTAGGATATAGTTGTGTTCGGATATGTAAATGTTCCGAAGTTTACCTCCGTAGAAGTTCCCGGAGAGAGCGAGCCCGTCCATGAATAAGATGTTTGAGCAAGGTTGTTTACTTTCCAATTGATAGTAGCACTGGTAAGGGTGTTAGAACCGTTATTTGTTAATAAAGCGTAGACACTTTGCTTTGTTCCGGGGCAAACACCCTGTTTCAGGCTATCAATACTAAGGATGCCTGCATCATTAACGAAAGGTGTAAACTCATCTGCTCCGATATCAGGTGTGGAAGTGCTGCGGGTTTGTCCATCTATATCATCGGTAACACCGGCGAAAGGCGTTGCAGCACCATTTAGCAGTACATTGGCTACATGAAGATTCAGAGAATCTTTAAAGAAAGGATCAGCAGAAATGGAATTTCCCTCGAATGAAGAATAACTAGCATTTACTTTTGCCGGGGTAGTGTACTTGTTCAGATCCAAATAATAAGCAATGGCGCCTGCACTGACATATACATCATTATTATCTGAAGTACCAAGGTTGGTGGTTGGATATATTCGGTAAGCACATGCATTTGAACCTCCATTATTTGCAAAAATGTTATTTTTAATATTACAATAATCGGGACTGATGAAATAACCACAATATGCTGAGGAGTTTGGCGTGCATGCGTAAATTGTGTTGTAATAGAAATTTACATATTTGCAGCCATTGGTATAAATTCCATAAGAAGATCCTGATAAACTTATAAAGTTATTAGCAACCAATTGATAAGAGGTGGAAGTACCGCTAAAAGAAAACAATTCAATTGGAGAGCCTCCTGAAGTGAAAATGATCCTGTTTTTTACAATACTTCCTGTACCAATGCAATCAACAATATAAATGCCAATTAGCGCGGAATGTGGATTTTGTATAGTATTTGAAGAAATAGTAATATTTGTATTATATTCAAAGAATATGCCGATATAACCAAAGCTATCAATAGTATTATTAAGAATTTGATAACCACTTTCATAATAAGTGCCGGCGCCATACAAATAAAATCCATAACTACCATTCCGTATCAAATTCCCCTTGAATGTATTATTTGTATCTTCTTGATAATATGAATGGATAATGGATAAATATTCACTCTTCAAATTTGTCGTGATTCCAGATATTTTGCATCCTGTGAAAGTGTTATTGCAACATTGATTATCAAAGTCTACAACAATTCCATCAGTTCCTACTCCGGTACGTTGGATGGTAATTTGCTTAAAAATGATCCAGCTGGCACCGTATAATTGTACAGTATAATTGTTATAGCCTGATGAATCTGCAGGATAGGTCAATATTACTTTTGAGCTATCTCCTGATTTGGATTGGAAAGTTACCGTATTGCTTGACGAAGTTCCGTTGATTCTATCAATCATGAATGGTCCGGTATATGTGTTGTCAGCAATCTTAAATACTACAGCACCCGAAACTCCGGATCCATTTGCAGTACCTCCATCTGATCTCTTACCGGACACCATATCTGAAATAGCAGATTTTATATTTTTATAATTTTTAGAAGATGCCGCTACACCAGGGTCAATGGAGTATGTCCCGTTTAGCTGGGCAAACGAGCATTGGCTCATTATCATGAAAATGCATGAAAATGCGAAAAAAATGAATTGTTTTTCCGTGGGATTTAGGGAAGTTCGCATAAAATGATTTTATTAAATTGTCTTAAAAAAACAAGAAGTACGCCAAGCTTAAAGGAAGCTTTTTATTTGCAAAGATAAATATATTTAAAATATCTTTATCATTGGAATCATTAGAAATGATATTTAAAGATAAAGCCATTGATAGTCAAATGGTATTTGTATAAAGGTTTGGATGGAAATAATGTATGAAGCTAAACTTCACAAAGAAAATTCTTGTTTCTTTGTGAAGTTATTTCATAATATCAATCACAACATTTTCATCGCCATTATCCCACTCCATGTAGCGCCAAGCCCCAATATTATACTGGAGCTTATATAAGAAAAAGCATTCAGCATATTTCCATCGCGCATCATTCGGATCATTTCTATGGAGAAGGCGGAAAACGTAGTGAAGCCCCCGCAAATCCCTGTGAAAAGAAAAACCCTCCATTCAAAAGTCATGGAATTTTTCAGGGTATATCCGTACAATATTCCGATGATGAAACAACCAAGGATATTTACGCCTAAAGTTCCAAAGGGAAATCCTCCATCGAGGGTATTGAACAGCTTGCTTTGTATGGCACCTGAAAGGAGATAGCGGCAGATGCTGCCTATGAAGCCACCTGCACCTATGATGCCAAGTATTTCAAGTTGTTTCATATTTATTATATGATAAGTGTACTTAGTTCAATCCGTCCATCTTATCGCCGATACTGTTTAAATAAACATGTGAATATTCATCAGCAGTACCGAATGAATCACCGTCAATAGTAATATTTCCGGAGGTAACTTCACCAAGATATTCAAATGCCTGTTTATTTTTTTGCATCATTTCCTCCAATGCACCTGCACTATTTGCAGGAACGGAAACTACCACGCGGCTCTGGCTTTCGCCAAATAAAAACGCATCTTTACGAATGCCTTTTTTGGAGCTGATATTAAATCCGAGTTTGTTTTGCATTCCTGATTCGAGCAGTGCAATGAATAATCCCCCATCGGAAACATCATGCACGGAATGTTGTATTTGTGTTTTGATAATTCCTTTGATAGCCTGGTGAAGATTATATTCTTCCTCCAGTTCAAATTCAGGTGCAGGGGAATATTTTACCCCAAGATTTTTAATCAAATATTGCGATGAAGAAATATCGTTTTTAGAAGTTCCGATCAGATAGATCTTATCATGTTCCTTTTGGAAGGAAAGTGTTGCCCTTAGCGAAATATCATCAATAATGCCGAGCATACCAATACCGGGAGTCGGCATTACCGGACCACCATCCGCACTTTGGTTATAGAAGCTGACATTACCGCCTGTAACAGGAGTATCAAAACGGATACAAGCCTCGCTCATTCCCATAATTGCTTCAGTAAACATATAATACACTTCAGGATTATAAGGATTACCGAAATTCAGGTTATTCGTAATGGCAAGAGGTTCTCCGCCGGAACAAACTACATTTCTTGCTGCTTCACTTACCGCAATTGCAGTTCCCTTGTGCGGATCTGCGAATACATAATATGGGTTGCAATCCACTTTTACAGCCAATGCCCTGTTTGTGCCTTTGAGTCTTATGATCGCTGCATCGGCAGGAGAATTTGTTGTGGATGTATTGGTTTGAACCATTGAATCATATTGCTCATAGATCCATCTCTTGGATGCAATATTCGGTTCCGCTGATAGTGACTTCGCTACCTTTTTCAAATCTGAAGGTTCAGCTATTTTATCAAGGGAATATTTCTTTATCTCGTCAAAATAAGCAGGAACTGCCGTTTCACGGTCATAAACCGGGGCGCCGCCGCCTAAGACAAGACTTTCTGCAGGTACTTCCGCTACAAGTTCGCCATTCATGTAGTATTCAAGTATTCCGCCTTCGGTTACTTCTGCAATCTGGTCGCAATGAAGGTCCCACTTTTCAAATACTTTTTCAACTTCAGCCTCGCGTCCTTTTTCTACCACCACCAGCATCCTTTCCTGTGATTCTGAAAGCAGTATTTCAAAAGGCTTCATATTCGGCTGGCGTGTAGGGACTTTATCCAGCCACACCTTCATTCCGAATCCTGTTTTCGCAGACATTTCTGAAGTGGAACAGGTAATTCCTGCTGCACCCATATCCTGCATACCTACTATTGCTCCGGTTTTGATAGCCTCAAGCGTTGCTTCAAGAAGTAATTTTTCCTGGAATGGGTCACCAACCTGTACGGATGGCAGGTCCTTGGCAGAATCCTCACTAATATCCTTGGATGCAAAAGCAGCTCCATGTATGCCATCTTTTCCGGTGGCTGAACCAACGATAAACACCGGATTTCCCTTTCCTTGTGATATTGCTGAAACAGTTTTACCTATTTCCACAATCCCTACAGACATGGCATTTACCAGCGGATTCACATTGTAACATTCATCAAAATAGACTTCCCCAGCGACTGTAGGTACACCGAAGGAATTGCCATAATCGCCAATTCCCTTGGATACCCCGCGGACCATCCACTTGGTTTTATCAAGGTCCAGGTTCCCAAATCTCAAAGAATTCAGGGAAGCTATCGGCCTCGCTCCCATCGTGAAAATATCCCTGTGAATACCTCCAACTCCGGTTGCAGAACCCTGATATGGCTCAATAGCAGAAGGGTGGTTATGCGATTCTATCTTGAACGCGCATGCCATTCCGTTGCCAATATCCACCAGCCCGGCGTTCTCTTCCCCTGCTTCTGCAAGGATACGAGTGCCTTTTTTCGGCAGCTTTTTAAGCCATTTTATCGAATTTTTATAGGAGCAATGCTCGGACCACATCACTGAATAGATACTCAGTTCGGTGAAATTCGGCTCGCGCCCGAGTATAGTCTTGATATGGTTGTATTCTTCTTCAAGGAGTCCCAGCTTAAGGGCAGTTTCAAGGTTTTCCACAGATTTCTAATTTGATGGGGCAAAGATAGGGTTAAACGCAAAGAACGCAAAGAGTTCTACACAAAGAAGAGACAAGGAAATTATTTGCAATCATCTTGTTATTGCTCAGGTTTTTCGAAATCCCGGGAATTTGTAATACACCACTTTGAAAAAGATCACTAATCGCCTAAAAATCTTACATCATACCTCTTAAAATAAAACGGCACCTTTGTCGTTTTTACCATGTTGGGTTATTATATTTGTCTAAAAATAGTGTATTCCCCTGAATATGAAAAGTACGATACTCTGGATTTGGCTCCTCCTTATAGGATGGATTTTACCCTTTCATGTAATGGCTCAAGGGCCTTACGGAAATGACTGGGTCAATAAGGGGCAAAAGTATTATAAGATCAAAATCTTCAAGGATGGATTTTACCGCGTTAGCTATTCTGACCTGAGCAGCGCCGGAATAAATCTTCAAAATCCTGCAGAAACACAGATTTTCTTTCATGGCAAACAAATCCCGATCGCGGTTGTTCATCCCGGATCAGGAACCACTTTTGATGCCAATGATTATATTGAATTCTACGGATTGAAAAATGTCGGGGATATGGATTCTGTTTTTTACGGGAACGTTTCCGACCAACCGCAGCGCTCCATAAGTTTCTATACAGATACGTCTGTTTATTTCCTGACATGGAAAAGTAATGATACCTATAACCGAATTACTGAAGCAAACGGAACATCGACATCATTTACTGCTCCTTCTGATTTCACGGAAACAATAACTTTTTATCCTAATAGTGCATGGCAGCCGGGAAAACCTGTTGATCCAACTGTTGGATATTATATGTCGGAATACTGGCTCGGGGAAGGGTATCTGGGTAGCATTATCCAAATGGGAGGATCACCCGGATTTGCAGCAACTTCAGGAACTTATACTATAACTACTCCGGGATATGATAGCACTGCCGGCAATCCAAAACTAGCTGTTCCTGTTTATGGTGAATCGGATGAAACTAAATCAGGAGGATCTCCGGATGATCATGGTTTATACATAGATGTAAAGTCAAAAAGCGCGGCTTCGTATCATTCAGTTTTCGGGACTGCCTCAAAACCCTTTACTTATGATGGATTTAAATTCGTTGGTCCCGCTATAACATTAGATCCATCCGATCTTTCGGGAGGTTCAGTTTCTGTAAAAGTATGGTCCATTCAGGTGGATCAATATAATACAGCTAACCGCCAGGCAATAGCGTATGCAAGAGTAACGTATCCGAGGACATTCGCGTCTGTTACTACATTGCCTTATGCGTTCAATTATACAAATGGGAGCGGTGATAAGATATCCTTATTTACTTTTAGTAAACTGAAAACTACTAAAAAAACTTATTTATACGATATAGATAACGGTATACGGAACCTTGGATTTGTATCAGGCACAACTTTAAATTTCAATAATGTAAATAAAGGCAGCAGAACTCATTATTTTATTTATGACACCACCCTCATCGGTGATGCATCGATAAGCGGTACATTCAGCTATGATAATTCCGATCCGCTGGTAAATAATTTTGATCCGGGTAACGGTGCGAATTTTATAATCATTACGAGTGCAAGGCTGCTTGCCTCCGCAAAAGATTATGCAGCTTATAGAAAGACTACGAAGTATGATTCAAATACATATTACAATCCGGCTATTTACACAGTAGAGGCCTTGTATGACCTGTATTATTATGGAATACAACACCACTGCATTGCACTGAGGAATTTTATTGCATGGTATTATAATAATGCAACCAACAAGCCGAAATTCCTTTTATTTATAGGACGTGGAATGGAGTATTCCACTATGCGTGGTAAAAATAGTTTTAACAAGGATTTTGTCCCTAATATCGGTAGCCCTCCTTCTGATTTGCTTTATGTAAACGGAATGGATAATAATGTAACTACCCTTAATCCGCAAATAGCTGTGGGCAGAATTTCCGCGAGAACAGATGATTCCGTTCGGACATATCTTGACAAGGTAAAGGATTACGAAAGCCAGCAACCTGCACCCTGGATGAAAAATGTTATCCATGTATGCGGAGGCGATGCAGGAGCTATCCAGGACCAGATCAGGGGTGAAATGAATTCAACCCTTCGGCCTATCATTATAGCGCCTTTTATCGGGGCGAATGTATGGAGTTATTATAATAACAGTGCCAATGCTGTCAACCAGACATCTGCTCAGCAAATAAGTACACATATTAATGCAGGTGCTTCATTACTTACGTATTTTGGACACGGTTCGGGAATTGTGCTGGGAGTCCCTATTGGAGACCCGGGTATAGATATTATTAATCCTCACAAATATCCGGTGATGTATATGAACGGTTGCAACCTCGGGAATCCAACGTATGACGGAAATGATTTCATAGCCTACCAGCAATTATTCACAAAAAATGCAGGGGCAATTGTGTGGATGTCTCATAGTGCAGTCACCTATACAAGCAGCCTCTCCACACAGATGGAGAATTTTTATAATAATATAAGCACAAGGTATTATGGCAAGACCGTTGGAGAATGCTGGGCGAAAACTAATTTTGATTTTGACAGCCTTGGCAAAAACAGTGATAACTCCATGCGGAACATTGCGTATACCTGGGTGTTGCAGGGAGATCCCGCAATAAGGCTTCCTTATGAGTCACTGCCTGATTATACATTTGATCCGAATAATGGTATATCAGTGTTCCCATCTTATGCAATAGCCAGTGACCCGACTATTACCTTGCGCTTGCATGTTGTAAACCTCGGAAAATATGATACCAGGGATAGTTTCAGTATAAAAGTGGAGCGGAAATTCCCGGGTAACGCCCAGGCGGATTCGTTTTATTTTATGGGGAAATTTCCTGCGCTAGCCTTTGATTCCACCTATCAACTTGTGTTGAAGAACCAGCCTGGTATTTCACAGGGGAATAATACTTTTTGCGTAACCCTTGACTATGATAATAAGGTAAGAGAATCAAACGAATCCAATAATAATTTATGCCTGCAGTTTTACCTGAATGGAAACGGAATTAGGCAATTATCCCCACTAGATTATAGTATTGTTTCCACAGCTACTCCTGACCTGGTGGTACAAAACAGAAACCTGACAGGGTACAGTACGGGGTCATATATTGAGATTGACACGAGCCAATATTTCAGAAGTCCGCGAAAAATAAAGGGATACATTTTAGGATCTGCCATAATGAAGTATAAGCCACTGGTGGATATAGTAAAGAATTTTGGAAAGACTGATAATGATACCCTCGTCATTTATTGGCGTGCCCGCCTGGATGTAAAAACAGGTGATGGTGCCGCCTGGTCAACACAATCATTTACCTATATGCCTGCAAGCCCACCAGGATGGTCGCAAAGCCATTGGGAGCAGTATAAATCTATTAAAGGAAATAATGTACAATGGGATACACTTGGCAAGCAGTTTGAATTCAAAAACGTTTTTGGACAACTCATTCTTAATACGCACCCTTATTATAAAGCTGCGCTGGGTGTTAGCGATGGAAACCTCAGCTACATGGCAGGCGTATGTTCCAATGCAACAATGGTGGCTATCCAATTTGATGGATTAACGTTACAGCCAAAAGATCTTTATGCAACGCCCTTAGATTGCAATCCCAAACCAAGTAACAGGGCATACAAAATGTTCAACTTGCGCCAGGATACAGGGGCTACCAGCAATGTGGGAGCCAGGCAGGATTTTAATAAATTTATCAGGAATATTCCGAAAGGTGATTATGTAACATTAGTTACTAGGGGAGCTCAACAGAATTATTCGCAATATGATACGGCTACATTGAATACTTTCTCAAAATATTTAGGTTCAAAAGATGTAACAATTCTTGCCTCTTCTTCGGCATACGATACTAATACGACTTTTGTACTTTTAGCTCAAAGGGAGGGTGCGAGTGGACGATTGGTTGCCGAAGCCTACAAAAGGGTAACTGGCCCAACAACCAATACAACTACCAAAGATGTTAATGCGGGTTCGAAAAAAACATATCCCATTGGTACTACCGATGCGCAGATATTAACTTTGAATGCATTCATGAGTCGTGCCTTGATATCCGGTAGTATAACCTCCACCATCATCGGTCCCTCCTCCAAATGGCAGGGAGTTTATCAAAAATTGAAGAGCCTTGAAAAACCAAGTACGGATACTACCATGACCTATATTTACGGCGTGGATAGCAACCAGAAGGTGGTTAAAATACTTGATAGTTTCAATACATATTCGCACAGCCTGACAGATACCACAATATTCAATCCGCATTTTTATCCATACTTACAATTGGTGACCAAGTTGCGCGATGGTGCCAACCATACCCCTGCTCAAACCAAGATATGGACAGTGTTGTACGATGGTGTTCCTGAAGGTACACTTGCCCTGGATGCATCATTTAAATTCAACAAACCGCAGATGAAGGAAGGCGATACCATCAAGGTTCAGCATTTGCGCTTCGTAAATATTTCAAAATATCCTTTCCGTAAAAACCTTCCTGTAAAATTCAATATTGTAGATATTAACGGGCGGCAAAAGGATGCGTGGTATTATATATATCCCCGTGCATTGCAACCGGATTCCACAATAAATTTGAATATTACCCGCTCTTCCGTAGGCCTGAGTGGAGATAATGTGCTGGCGGTATTTGCAAATCCACATAGCCAGCCGGAAGTGCTTTACGATAACAATATTATGGATGAAAAATTTAACGTAATTGCGGATAAGTTAAATCCTATCCTTGATGTAACCTTTGATGGGCGGCATATACAGGATGGCGAACTTGTTTCTGCCAAACCGGATATTATTATCACCAACAAGGATGAAAATAAATCACGCTTGCTGGTCGATACCTCGACTATGAAAATAGCATTGAAGGGTCCGAATGACGGATCACCGGTGCCTGTTTCATTCCTCAGTGGACAGCTTGTATTTACGCCGGGAAGCCTTGCAAATAACAACAAGGCAAAAGTGGAATACCGTCCGCAAAATCTCGGCGATGGAACTTATGAACTCCATGTGCAGGCGTTTGATGAATCAGGAAATAAATCAGGAAACCACGAATATGTAATAACGTTTGAGATAATTACAAAATCAAAGGTTTCAAATGTATTTGTATATCCAAATCCGTTTACCACAAAAGCGAAATTTGTATTTACACTCACAGGAAGCGAGGTGCCCGATTACATGAAAATACAGATCATGACCATCACCGGACGGGTAGTAAAGGAAATTAGAAAAGAAGAGTTGGGGCCAATGCGAATAGGAAATAATATCTCCCAATATACATGGGATGGTACGGATGAATTCGGGAGTTTGCTTGCCAACGGATTGTACATGTACCGTGTAGTTGTCAAGGATGCAACCGGAAAACAATTTGATAATTACGGTACCAGCGCAGACAGGGACTTTGCAAAAAATTTCGGAAAGTTATACATAATAAGATAGGAATTTTTGAGTGGTTTTTCAATAAAATATCTTCGTCATGGCATTGTATATACCGGTGGTGCCAGGCATGAGGAATTTTTCATGAAATCGCTCACAGATGCCCTGCGTATCAATCATCCGGGAATCGTTTCAAAAAATAAAATAGCTGCTTCCATTTTCAGGGGGTTGGCAAGCCTCAGGTTGATTTTATGGGGATTTTTCCAGGCAGATGCTGATGTGAATATTGTAGTTGGCAGGCTGGCATTATCCTCTATCCTGCGGAATTTATTTTCCAGTTCAAAAACAATTATTGTGTTTCATAACTTTGATGAGAATGATGGTAAAAGTCCGCTGTTGAAAAGCTATTACGAATTGTTGTTTAAAATTCTTAAAAGATCTTCAGGCAAAAGAGTTTCCATTGTAGCTGTTTCGCCTTATTTTCAAAGGTATTTCAGCGAACGTTTTCCAAAATTAAGAGTATTTTTATTCCCGAATCTTTTTGAAGCAGATTACTATACCACATTCAAACAGGAAAGGAATCCAAATAAGATTTTACTGGGACAATATTCTTCAAAAATGGATGCTTCCATTTATCGCCTCGCTGAAAGACTAACGAAGTCTGGCTATCAATGTTTTTTTTGCACACTTCGGGAAGAAGAAGCCGGGAGTTTTGAAAACTATGATGTCAAAAAATTGAGTTTCGAAAACTATCTGAATGAAATGGCTTCATCATACTGTTCCTTATCTTTGTCAGGAGTAAATGAAGGATGGCCACGCATGGTACACGAAAGCATACTGGTGGGAACTCCTGTAATTGGTTATGATATGGGTGGGCTTGGTGATCTTTTAAAAGAGTCAGCCTCATATATTGCAAAGGATGAAAATGAAGCCTTTGATCTAATAACCGGGAAAAAGCTTGAGTATAAAACTTCACTGCAATTTATCCGCAAATATGATACTTCCTCAGTGAAAGAATGGATATCACCGATCATAAATTATATTGACTGATGCCGGAAATCTCAGTTGTCATGCCCGCCTACAATGCCTCTGCATACATTGCAGAAGCCATAGATAGCATATTGCAGCAGGATTATCCGGATTTTGAATTTATCATAATCAACGATGGATCCAAGGATGATACCGGAGAAATTATACTTTCATTTAAAGATCCCAGAATAAAATATTACACACATCCAACCAACCTTGGGAATAATATTTCAAGAACGGAGGGCGTAGCCCTTGCCTCCGGCAAATACATCGCAATCATGGATAGTGATGATATTTCCCTTCCGGGAAGGTTAACCAAACAATTTCAATATCTGGAAAAACATTGGGAAACTGATTTTATCGGTGGTGCAGTAGAGTGGTTTGGCGATTCTGAACATAAAGTTGAATACCCTCCCCTATCACCGGATTACCTGAAGTCTGCCTTGTTTTTTAAAAACAAGGTTTTGCAGCCTACCATAATGTTCCGGAAAAAGAGTTTTGAAAAATACGGATTATCATGGCTGCCTGAATGGGAAAACATGGGCGATTATGAATTATGGTTCCGTGCAAAGCAAAAGGGTTTGCGAATAGAAAACATGAAGGATGTTTTGATAAGGTATCGCAAATCGCAAACGCAAATCGGCAGCCGAAATATAGTTGATCGTGAAGAAAAATTAGTTCGTTTTCTAAGGGTTCGCCTCAATTCCTTAGGGATTACTTTTCCAACGGAAGATGAACAGCTATTATTCAGGTTTATTCGCACCAAGATTGAAATCAATAAGGAAGATTTCGAGAAACTAAAGAACCTGTTTCACAGAATCG
>CAILMK010000225.1 GCA_903835275.1 uncultured bacterium
AATCCACCAGGCTAATGTTAGTGATAAAACAGCTTTCCTTGGCCTTCTCAATGAAATCAAGCCTGTACTTGTGATCAATTGGGGCAGCCCTTATGATAACCTTGAAGTAATGGATGCCTGCCTGGAATTCGGGGTAAACTATATAGATACTGCCTGCTACGAGCATCCTGATAAATACGGTTTCTCTTATAAGCAACAACTGGCGAAGAATTCCTCCTGGAAGAAGAAGAATCTTCTTGCCATCACCGGTGCAGGATTTGATCCGGGTGTATCCAATATTTTCTCTGCCTATGCACGTGATTATATTTTTGACAAAATTGATTCCATTGATATCCTCGACTGTAATGGCGGCTCCAAGGATAAGAAAATAAAATTTGCTCCGAATTTTGATCCTGAGATCAATCTTCGCGAACTGATACTTCCCATCAAATTCTGGAAGAACGGTAAATGGGTGGAACGCGGAAGGCTGATTGATGAAGACGCGCCTTTCTTTGAATTCAATTTCCCGGAAGCAGGTAAATTCACACCATACCTGATGTACCATGAAGAACTTGAAACCATTCCTACACATATTCCGGGATTGAAGCGTATTCGTTTCTGGATGACATTCTCTCCTGCTTACCTTACTTACCTCCGTGTATTTTATGAAGTAGGGATGACCCGTATTGATACAATCGACTATAACGGCACTCCGGTAGTGCCAGTGAAGTTCCTGAAAGCTATTCTACCGAAAGGCAAGGATTTCAACAAAACCTACAAGGGCAAGACCAATATAGGCAACATTATATCCGGTACCAAAGCAGGAAAGAAAAAAGTAGTCTATATATATAATGTTTGCGATCACGCGGATGCCTTCAAGGAAACAGGTGGGAATGCGATTGGATATACCACAGCTATTCCTACCGTTGCAGTTGCAAAACTGGTTCTGGAAGGAAAATGGAAAGGAATTGGAGTTAAGAACACTGAGGATAAATCCTTCGATTCAAAAATATTCCTGGAAGAAATGGCAAAAACAGGATTAAGCTGGCAGGTAAAAACCCTGAAAGAACTTCCTGCTGCATTGAAGAAGGATTATTAGGATAAATTTTTGATTCATGCCTAAAATATATATTTACCTTGGAATTGAAATCTTTTTTTACTCAAATGAACATGAACCAATTCATGTTCATGGAAGAAGTGGAGACAGGGAAACAAAAGCTGAATTTTATATTGAAAACGGCATAATAGAATCTATACACCTAAAACCAGTTGTAGGGAAAGACCCATTAATTGGAAGTTCTTTGAATGATTTTGAAACATTTCTAAATATTTATGGAAACGATATTGTTCAAAAATGGGTTGATTATTTTGTGTATCATAAAAAAATAGGAGTTGAAAAAATAACTAAAAAACTCTAATGAAAATTGTACAGGAATATAATGAAGCCTACGTTGCTAACAAAATAGCTGTTAGCAAAGCTGAATACATGGGTAATTTCAGGATAATGATTTCATTCGCAGATGGAACCGAAAAGAATGTGAACTTCAAATCCTTTCTTGAGCAATCTAACCATCCTGAAATTAAAAAATATCTTAACGAAGAGAAATTTTTAGCTTTCAAAATAACCAATGGAAATATTGAATGGAATGATTGCGATATGATCTTTCCTTTGTCAGATTTATATTCGGGTAAAATATCATAAATGTCAAACAACTCCTCCCCTTTCATAGAGCCCTGGATAGATTTCTCAGGATGGAATGCAGAAGATTTTGAAAATCTGCAAACGCCTTGTTATGTAGTAAGCGAATGGCATCTGGAACGCAATATGCAGATTCTCGACTCGGTGCAGAAAGCAACAGGTTGCAAGATATTGATGGCGCTGAAAAGCTTTTCCATGTTCAGCGCATTTCCGGTGATCAAAAAATACCTGGCAGGATCCGAAGCAAGTTCTGTGAATGAAGCACGCCTGGGTGCAA
>CAILMK010000226.1 GCA_903835275.1 uncultured bacterium
ATTTTCAATACTTGTGGAGGTACCATAAGCAGGATCACCGTTCCACAGGTTTTCAATTTTTTTAACTTCACGCGGAGGAGTTCCCTTTACAAAAGCAAAGGTCATTTCCAATTGTTCCTGCCAGTTTCCACCGCTAAGATGTACGCTGTCATGCAAAAGATGCCTGTAATCGGAAACATCATATACCCACGTAAAACCTTTACCAAGGCTTAATCCGATCCCATACGGTGTGATATATCTTGCAAGTTCATAACGGATATTGTCGGGATATTTTACATAATAAATTGCATATTTCTGATGTAATAAAGAATCAGGTTTTACAGCTAAGGAATCAATAGTTTTTCCGGTAGAATCAAAATGTACTTTTGCATATGTAGGCCATGCCGTCATTGTATCGGTAGGTAGCCAGGGCTTTTGTAAATTCCTGTAAAAAACAATCTGTAACGGATTTTGTTTGCTTGAATCCGTACCCTTTATTTTCGAATTGAATGAATATTGCCAGGATGTATCCTTCATAAATGAAATGGAATCATATTGATTCCCATTTACTAAAAAATACGGCTGATTTACCTGGTAAGAATCTATTTTGCCGGTAGGTTGATACAGGAAAGTATAGGTAAGATAATCCCACTGTCCACACCCTCCGGAAGGGCAACGGAGCTTGTAATACATCAATACCTTTGAACAGGAAAATGTATCAGGAGGAAATAAAAAAACGGAGTCCTGTTTTGAGCCGAATGTAAAAGTCTTGACCTTTACTGTATCTCCTACCGCAGCCCTGAGATCAAGACTACTAAATGCAATGCAGCAAAAAATTATTAAGCCATAAATGTATTTCATAGAACAAAGATAAGAAAACACTAAATAGTATCAACAATGTGTAAATATTTCACTTAAAACTGAACCTTATAGAGGAAAAGTGGGAAAATACCCAGTTGATATTCCTTCTCAACTTTATTATTTACAGGGTCCCAGACCTGGTCAAGGATATTCTGTCGGTTGGTGAGGTTCTGCACATCTATGGCCCATTCCTGTGTAATGTGTTTTCCATCCCTTTTAAAACCCAGCCTTGCATCCAGCCTGAAAAAATACGGAAACTCCAGGCTCCACGCCTGGGCATCAATATAACGGATATCCCTCCACATGTGCGAAGCGGCGGTATCCGCAGGAGTATATCTTCTTCCTCCGGCAATGGTCACTTTTCCACTGAAGGTAATCACACTTCTTTCTCCCACGCGAAAATCTTTCCCTCCAAGGATATTGATCGTATAAGTACTGTTGAATGCCGTGTTTCTTTCTATCCCGTCTGATCCTTTATATTTTGAATCGAATACAGATGTTGTCAGGAGAAAATAATAATTATGGCTGAAAAACTTCTCGAGTGTAAATTCCAACCCATAGTTTCTTCCGGTGCCCTGGTTTACAAGATGGTCTTCCAGCTGTAAGCCGAAATCTGCACCGTTATTGACAACTGAATACGAATTCTTTATATATCCATCCACCGGTATATTGAAAAGGTACTGGTAATACGTTTCAATCTTCAATCGAAAATCTTTGCTTAGCAAAAGATCATATCCCAGGACATATTGACTGGATTGAATGAATCCAAGATCCTTATTGGTAAGATAATACTGCCCTGATCCCTGATGCGTTTCCGTTTGAAAATAATACAGGCTCAATGGTTGCATTTGTCCATGCAATCCATATCCGAAACTTAAAGATTGCTTCGGGCTCAATTGCCATTTAATACCTGCGCGAGGCTCTATGGAATGTGTATTATTCAACGCAAGCTGTTCATATTGCATACCACTGATCAAACTCAGTTTTTCATTGAAATCATGCTTCCACTGGATGTATGCCTGGCCCAGATAACCATTACCCTTGTCATTGGAGAGATCCCTCCAGTAATGAACCCCCAGAGCATTTTCAAAAGACCTGGATTGCAAGACACGAAAATCAATTCTTGTCAATATGATCCCTACTCTAAAAGTGTTTTTAGAATTTATTTTTTCATTAAAAAAACTATGAACGGAAGTTTTAAAGGTATAGCTCGCATCCTTGTAAAAATCCTGCGGCTTATTATCCGGGGAAAGTGAATCCACCCTCGTCCTGTGGTTTTCAAAAGACTCCGAAACTATGGTTTTCCAGTAAGAATTTTTACCGGTAATATGTGTAAGGTTAATGCCAACCACCCCCATATCCGAGCCAAAATAAACGTCACGTTTTACCTGCCCGTAACTCAGGTTATCAGATTTTTTCTTGCTGTCCAGAAGTTCGATATCACTGATACCGCCGATACCGAATATTTCAACAGTGTTTTTTCTTGAAGCAGATGGAAGGCTCACTTTAAAAGTAAGGTCCTGGTATTTCGGCACTCCCGCCGGGCCCAGATTAATGCCGAGCGCCTGGAAAAAACCAAGTGCGGAATATCTATATCCAACTACAAAGGAAGATCCTTTTTCCCTGGATATCGGACCTTCTGCATTCCCCTCAAAACCATTAAATCCCACCTGACCGAGGAATTCATATTTTTCATTGTTACCGTTACGCATTTTGAGGTCAAATACCCCGGATGTTGCATTTCCATATTGAGCCGGCCATGCCCCGGTGAAAAAATCAGAATTGCGGAGCATATTATTGTTCAAAATGCTCACAGGACCACCCGTGGTTCCCTGATTGGAAAAATGATTTGGAGATGGAATATCTATGTCTTCCAACCTCCATAACAAACCCACCGGGGAATTACCCCTGATAATAATGTCATTCCTTGAATCATTCGGGGCGGAAACCCCGGCAAAATTTGCCGCCATACGTGCAGGGTCGCCCAAGGCACCTGCGTAGCGATTGGTTTCATCCATGCTGAAAACGCGGGCACTAACCACTGCCATCTCATTATTGGATTTATCCTTGTTCCTGTCTGAGGTAACGACAACTTCCTTGCTGCTGATTACAGATTCGGTCATTTCAAGATAAAGCACATTTTCTTTTCCTGAACTGACAACGATATTGGGAATGGTCAATTCATTATATCCCAGATAACGGACTTTGATATCCCTTCTTCCAATCGGCACATTCAACAATTTGAACCGGCCTTCATCATCTGTAACGGCGCCGATAACAGGGTTTGTTCCGGGAATTACCACAGCAGCGCCCACTAATGGAACCTTGCTATCCTTATCGAGGACTGTACCACGGACGGTTTGTGTATATTCCTGTGCGGAAAGATTCAGTGAAATAAAAATAAAGAAAAACAGGAGTCTTAACTTCATAAAATAAATTGCGCCGCAAATTAGGGACTATAATTTCTCCACAAAGTTAAAGAATGTATTGAAGTAATAAAATCGAAGAATAAAGAGATAATTTGTTAAGAACAAACAAAATTTAAAAAAACCTGCATGAAGTGAATTTTTGTTTTCAGTAACCCCCTGCTTTAGCTGGGGAAATTATGGAACAAAATATTTCGGGCTTTAGCCCAACTGATGACGACCTTTGGGCTATAGCCCATTAATTTTTGATAATCTAAATCCCCCGACTAAAGTCGGGGGTTACTGAATGAGCCTACTTCTCCAACTCTTTTATATCACTGATGAGGCGCTCGGCTTCGAGAGGAAGCGTTCCGTTATAAACGCCCCGTATACG
>CAILMK010000227.1 GCA_903835275.1 uncultured bacterium
CGTATTTATGACTAAAGAGATGCTTACGAATAACACCGAAACAAGCATCGATGTCCTCATGAGTGTGTCCAGTGGGTAAGCGAGTGTACACAATTTCGCGAGCAACCTTTTTTATAACCAGCAACTCCAGCATCCCAAGCAAATATTGATTGGCATTTTCAGAACCACCATCAAGTTGAAGGTAGATTTTTTCGGGATATCTACCATGGTTCCGCCGCTTCCATTCTTCGATTCTAGAGAGGATGCAATATATCGTCAAATCAGCGCCTTTTTTTACCGTACCATTAGTTGCGAATACAGTAACATTTTGACCGTGTTCTTTTACTCCAACAACGTATTGCTTTAAAGGTTTGTTAAACTCATCCTGTGAGCCGCAGTTTGGACACGTTACTTTACTCTGGTCCATGCCATCAATAATAATGCTCATAATTTTGGGATCATTTTCGTCTTGGAAGAGAGCTTCAAGAACCTTTCTTTTATACCTACGTAAAAATATTGATAGTACATTATCTAAAAGAACATCTCAATACTTTTAGCAACTCACTCATTTCTTTCCAACATGAACATTCCTCCTCTATGAAGGTGGTGCGCTTGTTTTGCGTATTCCTGTACGATGCTATCCTCAGAAGATTGTCGAAGCTTATCGATTTCATAACATAGCCAACATTTTCCACAAATATCAACTGCCAAACGTTGAACAATTCGCGGAAATAAAACATTCCAAATTTCATAAAATCTTGGCAAATCCACGATGCGAGTTTTATCCCCAAGCTCTTGCTTATAAATTTGGTATACCGCCTGCTTTTCAGCAACAGAGACTTTCGTTATATCTCTATCCGGGGCGGAATCCCCATATCTGTACAAAGATTTGAAATTATGTTTATTACAAAAAAATATAGCATAAAACAATGTACTTCTCAAAATATTCTTCCATCCACAAAACTGCCATTTGTTGAACTTCCGAAATGGGGGTGGAGGCAGCAAGTATCATCTCAGTATCTAAGTTGTAAATATAAATTTGTCCCAAATTAACATTAATAAGTAGAGAAACAAAACAAAAGCGAATTTTATACCGTTGCTGTTGACGTTTTTACGGAAAATTTCTTGAGTTTGAACAAAATTAAAATTGTGCAAATGGTCATCTGTCCACTTTCGATGATACGTACTGGACAATTTCAATTCAGATTTTAATGGAATTCTTTGGCATTCTGGATCTAAAATTGAAAATTTCGTTTTCATCGCTTGAGAGCGTCGCACGAAATCAGTATCTGTAAATCCATGAGCTTCGGCAAAAACCTTTCTGCATACTTGTCTTAATCTATTATTTAGAAATAACTGATACTTCATACTGAATACAAGATCCCCATCACCGTTCCTCCGTATTTCATCGATGCTCTCTAGAAACAATTCTTGAAGATACTGGTCCCTTTCATGGTCAGATTTTAAACGAGTCTTATTATTAAAACATAAGAAAGTTTGAATGGCTGCATTATTGTCGACATTAATTCTCGACTCGTCTTGAAAAGCTCCGAGAAAACAACCATGAAGACTATTGCGTTCGCAACATTTATTTGAAAAATGGTACGATCGAATTTTCGCTAGTATTTCCTCGTTAGTTCTTCTTTCCACGGGAAACATTTCGGTCTCATTCCTTTTTCTTTTTGTTTCATGGAATGGATTCCCATTTCCTAGCGAATCCTTTCTTAGACTTTTGTATGGTGCATCAATTTGCTTCGACTGAGCCATCTCTTGATAAATCAATTACTAAATTAGAGGATTTTTTTTAAAAACCTGGTTTATGA
>CAILMK010000228.1 GCA_903835275.1 uncultured bacterium
CCATACTTTTTTTAATTCATTAAATCCGTGTGCAATATAATTTCCCTGGTGTCCGCTGACAGCAGTTCCCTTGGGAAGCCTTGCGAATGTTATCTGGGAGAAACCTGCCCACCATATCCCAACCATCACGAATGATATTTTGCTTGCAAGAGGACCTTCCGGCAAACCGAAAAAAGAGGGTTTCAGTACCATTACAAGATTTACAACCATTAGTATTACGCTGCCTATATAACCCAGTGAAAAACCCTTTGCACTCACGGCATCAAATTTATCTTCAGTTACAATTTCAGGAAGTAACGAATTATAGAAAACTATGCTGCCGGCATATCCTATGCTTGCCAACACCGAGCATGTGATTCCGAATTCAACATTCTTCCCTGTGAAAAAAAACATGGCTGCACATGAAATGCTACCGAGGTAAGCGAAGAACTGCATGAATGCTTTTTTCTTGCCACTGAAATCTGCAATACCCGAAAGGATAGGGGAGAGGAATGCCACTACCAGGAAAGAAAATGAAATGGCATAGGAATATAATACTGAGTGATCAATCTTGAAGCCAAAAAAACTTACCACATCACCATGGAACTCGGCCTTTGTAACGGCACTGTAATATAGCGGAAATATAGTGGATGTGATCACCAGCGAATATACTGAATTCGCCCAGTCGTACATGGCCCAGCCATTAATGACCTTCGGGTTATTTTTTTCGAAATTGCTCATGGGTTCAAATATAGGAGAAAAAAGTAAATTGATTGAAATGATATTGTTGTTTTATCCCATTATTTAATAGAAATTAATTTTTTAGGGAAGTATTTCAGTAACCCCCGACTTTAGTCGGGGGAGAAAGTCAAAACAAAATCCGGGCTTTAGCCCAACTTAAATCATAGTTGGGCTAAAGCCCAAAAACTCATTAATCTGCTGTTCCCCCGACTAAAGTCGGGGGTTGCTAAAAAAAATGTTTGTTTTATATTGAGGTAATTACGAATTGATCTCCACCTTCAAAACCTTCTTCGTTTGTGTATCAATTTTGAATGCATCATCAATTCGTTTATCTACGATCCAGCAGATATCATTCCCTGATAACATAACCGTCTGGTTTTCTTTTTCCAATTTTCCGAGTTTAATATTGGTGAGGTAATCACTCACTTTCTTTTTCCCTTTCATTCCGTATGGATGAAAAGAATCACCTTCCTGCCATGTGCGGATTGTTAATGGAAAATTTAACTTTTCAAAATCCAGGAAAGTATAAGCAGGATTTTTTAATTCATCAATGGTGGGAATAGTATTGGCTATAGTAAGCTGAAGTGTCAGATCATTTATTCTGTATTCTCCTTCTCCAGCAATGCTCAATGTATTGTCCTTTGTTTTTTCATGAAGCTCTGCAATCGTAACGGAACTTCTATCCTTTACCAAACGGTGGGTAGCGGAAACAAATTCCTTCGCTTCGGTTTCGTGTAGGGAACCGAAAAGGTCTATGGCTTGTGAACTGTTAAAATTATATTCCCTGATGAGTTCAAATAGAATAGCCTCATTCAACTTTGTCAGCACGTTTTTATCGCAGTATAAAACCTTTCCCTTTACTTGAAAGGATTTTTCTTTTATTTCCGCGCAATACTTTTCAAACCAGTCTGAAATTTGTCCCCTCAGCATAGATGTTTGAAAAATAGTATCACTGAAAGAGGGATTCAGTTTTTCAAATTCAGGAAGTATTTTATGGCGGATCAGGTTTCTTTGGTACTTATCACTGGCATTGCTGCTATCCTCCCGGAAAGTTATTTTTTCTTTCGCAGCATATTTTGCAATATCTTTTTTTGTGGCCCATAAAAGCGGGCGGATTATGTCGCCATTTTTAGCTTTTATACCGTGCAGTCCGCTGAGCACAGATCCTTTTGATAGATTCAGTAGAACAGTTTCCGCAAGGTCATCCTTATGGTGTGCAGTAATTATATAATCAAATTTTTCTTTGCTTCGCACTTCTTCAAACCATTGGTAACGCAGTTCTCTTGCCGCCATTTGCGTAGAGAGTTTGTTTTGTGTAGCATACGTACCGGTATCAAAATGTTTTATATAGATAGGCACATTTAATTCATCTGCAAGTTTGTTTACAAATAATTCGTCGCCTTCAGATTCTTCCCCGCGCAATTTGAAATTGCAATGAATGATAGAAAAATGAAAATCAAGTTTTTTCAACAGGTGAACAAGAACAACAGAATCAATGCCTCCGCTCACTGTTACCAGTAACTTATCCATGTCCGTGAATAATTTATATTCACGAATGAAATGTAAAAACCGTTGATGGAAACTTTGTTTCATGGAATGGGAAAACCCGGCTTAGATATTCAATACACTACCGAGCAATTCTTTTGCATTCTCCACAGCAGTGGTACTTGGCTTATTCCCGGAAAGCATTTTTGCTATTTCATCAATGCGTTCATCGGGTTGCAATTCGCGTATGAATGTTTGTGTAAAATCCTTTCCGCTTTTTTTATAAACAAAGAAATGATGAGTACCCATGGCTGCCATTTGCGGAAGATGCGTAATGCACAAGACCTGATGGCGTGATGCCATTTCCCTGATCATTTTCCCTACGCTGATGGCTACTTCACCGGAAATTCCGGTATCTATTTCATCAAA
>CAILMK010000229.1 GCA_903835275.1 uncultured bacterium
AGCCAAGGCAAAGGAATTGCGCAAGTATGTAGAGCCTCTGATCACAAAATCAAAGGATGATACTACACACTCCCGCCGTACAGTATTCAGCTACCTGAAGCACAAAGATCCGGTTAAGGAGCTTTTCACTGAAGTAGCAGCTAAAGTTGCTGAAAGGCCGGGTGGATATACACGCATCCTGAAAACCGGAAATCGTTTGGGTGATAATGCAGAAATGTGCATCATCGAGCTGGTTGATTACAATGAGCTTTATTCAGCTTCCAAGAAGGCTGCTCCGGCTAAGAAAACTCGTAGGAAAACTGCTTCCAAGAAGAAGGCTACTACTGAAGAAACTGCAACTGATACCAATGCAACTACTGAAGAATAATCATATTCAGAATTAATTTTTATAAAAGGATAAAGCCTCGGTTTTATCCTTTTTTTTTAACTTGACGAGACCGTAGAGACGTAGCATGCTACGTCTTTACCATGAAAATAATAATTTAGATAGATAAAACAGAAAGCAAGGATATGAAATTCATGGAAGAACGCTCCGCGATATTGCTGTTGGAAGATGGCAAGGTATATTACGGCAAAGCTGCCGGTAAAATTGGAACTGTAACGGGTGAAATATGCTTCAATACAGGCATGACCGGTTACCAGGAACTCTTTACCGACCCCTCCTATTTCGGACAGATCATGGTAACGACCAATGTACATATTGGTAACTATGGTATTTCCAACATTGAAAACCAAAGCGGCGATATCAAAATCGCGGGCTTGGTGTGTAAGGTATTCAATGAGCAATATTCCCGCAAACTGGCAAATGAATCTGTGGAAGATTTCTTTCTTCAACATAACCTGACAGGAATTTCAGGAGTAGATACCAGAGGATTAGTAAGTTATATCCGGCATAAAGGTTCCATGAATGCAATCATCTCTTCTGAAGAGCATGATATAAAAGTTTTGAAGAAAATGCTGGCAAATGTACCATCCATGCACGGACTCGAACTTTCCTCAAGTGTAAGTACCAAGGAACCATATTTTTACGGAAATGAAAGTAGTAAATACAAGGTAGCTGTTTTAGACCTTGGCGTTAAAAAGAACATCCTTGATAACTTCTCCAAGCGTGATGTTTACATGAAAGTATTCCCGGGAGAAACCAGTTTTCAAGAGATAAAGGACTGGAATCCTGATGGTTTCTTCTTATCCAATGGTCCCGGTGACCCTGCGGCAATGCCTTATGCAGTTAAAACTGCACAGGCTATGTTAGCCGACGGTAAACCCTTGTTTGGTATATGTTTAGGTCATCAAATCATGGCCGAGTCCATGGGAATAAGTACTTATAAGATGCACAATGGCCACCGCGGACTGAACCATCCGGTGAAAAACCTAATTACCGGCAAAAGTGAGATCACTTCCCAAAACCACGGCTTCTGTGTAAACGCTGATGAAGTACGCGCCAATAAAGATGTTGAGATCACCCACATCAACCTGAACGATGATACTATTGAAGGTATGCGAATCAAAGGCAAACCTGCCTTCTCAGTGCAATACCATCCTGAAGCCGCTCCCGGCCCTCACGATGCTGAATATCTGTTTGATGATTTTATGAAGTTATTAGGCGCTTAAGGACGAGCGGAGAAGGTTGAATATAATTAAATAGAAACGCCCTGAAAATTTAAAATTTTCAGGGCGTTTCTATTATTAAGTGTCAAATTCTTTCTCCGAATTTGTCGACTCATTTATTTACCATTCCCATGAGTTGGCTTTGAAGTACTCGGTTTAGGCGTAGACCTTTGACTTGAACCTGAGTGTTGCTCTGACTGAGAACTATGCTGTTGCGTTGATCTCTCCGGTTGACCGGATTGCCCGTTTGAACCACCCCTCGGCCCATTATTAGATCCGGGATGTTCCTGCGAAGGACGGGAGCCACCGTTATGTTCATTATTATTCATGCCTCCAGGATGTTCCGGCGAAGGATGCTCATTCCTTTTTTCCTCCTCATGATGTTCTCCTCCTCTATTTTCCTTGTGTTCATCTCTCCTTTCTACATTTTCATGTTTTTCTTCCCTACGATCCATTTCATTATGTTTTTCAACCCTTGCTTCCCGGTGAACTGCATTTTCGTGGCTTTCTTCCCTTCTTGACATTGGCGCTACTCTATCCCGCTTTACCACATAACGCTCTGAAGGACGATAGCTATGATTACGATCCACAATCACTTCCCTTGGGCGGTACTCCGGTTCTAATTCCCTTTGTACTATTTCCCTGTGTGTTGCCCGTACTATTTCTTCTCTTCTCGGGCCATATACATATCCACGGTTATCAATCTCGATGATAGTTCCACGTCTTACATATATCTCATTGTGATCCATTGGTTCATAATATTCATAAACCCTTGGTTCATACATCATTCTTTCGTTTACAAAGCACCAATGGTCGTACGGAACGTAATCGTACCTGTTCCACTCCCTGGCATTTTGTCCGGGTCCAAGTGGTGCCCAGCCATAGTATCCCGGAGTCGATCTCCAGCATACCCATGCAGGTCCCCATTGTGTATCGGGCACCCAGAACCAACCCATAAGTCTATCAAATCCCCAGCGACCATAATGGAATGCCGCCCATCCCCATTCATAATCGGAGACCCAGGTGGAGCCATATTCGGTATATTCCCAGTGTCCTGCTGTTTGGTAAGGCTTGAAAAATGGTCCTGCATTAGGTACGAATACGTAACCATATTGAGGCATTTCCACCCATTGGCCATAAGGGCCAAGCTTGTCATAAAAATCCTGCATGGTTACAGATTCCTGCGCTGAGGACTTTAACGGTGCACTAACCGCTATTGCACTGAGTGCAATAAATAAAATCATCATTCTAAATCGGTTTTTCATACTATGA
>CAILMK010000230.1 GCA_903835275.1 uncultured bacterium
ATACTCCGCAAACAGGTACAGTCCGAGTTTCATGGAGCTATACTCTGTATGATATCCACCAATCAATTCGGATTCGCACTCGGCAAGGTCAAACGGTGCACGGTTACATTCCGCGAAAGCGCAAATAATAAATATTAAAAAGCTTAATGGAGCCTTGAAGAAATACCAGGTAAAATAATGCGTATTTCCGTTCCAGAAACCGTGCTGTTGCGCAACAATATCATTCAGGCTGAGCGAACCGCTCATCATCAGAACGGCTATCAGGGAAAGTCCCATTGCCAGTTCGTAACTGATCATTTGGGAAGACGCACGAATAGCACCCAATAATGAGAACTTATTATTGGAAGACCAACCGCCGATCATGATTCCGTAGACGCCCAGTGATACAACACCGAAAACATACAGCATCCCGATATTGATATCAGCGATCTGCATAGGAATCCTGTACGCGCCAATGTGAAAATCCCTGCTCCATGGTATGACGGCACTCGTCATACAAGCAGTGAGCATGGCAAGTCCCGGCCCTAAAATGAAGAGGAATTTATTACTGTCTTTTGGAAAGATCTCCTCCTTCATGAACATCTTCACCGCATCCATTAAGGGCTGGAAAATCCCGAAAGGCCCTGCCCTATCCGGACCCACACGGTCCTGAAGAAAGGATGCAACCTTACGTTCGGCATAAGTAGAATAGGTGGCAACCAACAGGGAAACCGCGAATACCGCGAGAACCAGGGCTGCCTTTGCAATGAATAATTCCATCTTTATTTTTAGTTATTAAGTGATTTTGAAATTGAAAAATTAAGGAAGCTCCTTAATTTGTTAGTTTATCAATTTCCTTAATTACCTAATTTTTAAATTTACTCAGTTTACTTAAATACTAATTTTTCGCTTCTCCTGAAGTCAGTGTCTTGCTGGATTTCAGCAAATTCTCATACGGTGCATCAAAATGGTTTTGGTTGATGACACTATGCCTGTCAATAGAACGTGGTCCTTCAATTGTCCAGTCACTGATGTTCTTATGTTCAAAGCGGCACTCGTTGCAAATAAACTCATGCACTTCGCCGTATTTATCTTTCCTTCCGGTAACGCGATACACTTCGTTTCCATGGTTCCAGAGTTCTACATTGCCCGTGCATTTGGTGCAATTACGATGTGCATCATAAGGCTTGAGGAACCAAACGCGGCTCTTGAACCTGAAGGTATTATCCGTCAATGCACCTACAGGACAAACATCAATCATGTTTCCTGAAAAGTCATTTTCTATGGATTTCGAAATGTATGTGCTGATTTCGGATACTTCACCGCGCCACATGATTCCGTGAACACGTTCAGGCGTCAGCTGGTCAGCCACCATGGTACAGCGATAGCACAAAATGCAACGCGTCATGTGCAGCTTGATGTACGGTCCGATATCAATTTTATTGAAAACCCTGCGTCCTTCCTGATAGCGTGTACCTGCCCTGCCGTGGTCAAAACCAAGGTCTTGCAAATGACACTCCCCAGCCTGGTCACAAATAGGACAGTCAAGCGGGTGATTAAGGAGAAGGAATTCAACGATGCCTTTGCGGGCATCCAATACCTCGGGAGATGAGATGCTTTGCACCACCATGCCATCCTGGCACTGGGTTACGCAGCTTGCCACCAACTTGGGCATGGGGCGCGGATCCTTGGCGGAACCGGCGGCTACTTTTACGAGACAGCAGCGGCATTTGCCACCACTTCCCTGTAAAGTAGAATAATAACACATGGCCGGGGGGACACTTTCCCCTCCCATTGCCCTGGCTGCATTGAGGATGGTAGTTCCATTCTCAACTTCCAATTCGTGGCCATCAATTGTAACTTTGATCATAAGTACCTTTCGGAACGCAAAATTAGTGCAAAAAGATTAAGGATGTACGATTTTTGATGTGGGATTTACGATTTAGGAAAACCCGCTATGGATCAACCAGATAAATCATTAATTAGCACACCCTCTTC
>CAILMK010000231.1 GCA_903835275.1 uncultured bacterium
ATCGGTTTTGCCGGTCCGCGTGTAATCAAGGAAACGATAGGAAAGGATCTTCCAAAAGGATTCCAGAGTGCTGAATTTTTAGTGGAGCACGGCTTCGTGGATTTCATTGTAAACCGCAAGGAAATGAAAGAAAAATTCACGCATCTTCTCGGAATGCTACAGGATGAAAAATCCAAGGCACCAAAAAAGAAAAAGGAAGTAGCGTAGTAAATATCGAATCCCGCACGTGCGGGATCGAATAACGAAGTAAGGGTCTGATGAAACATGCGTTTAACCAAGAAGCCTATACTATGCAATTATTATGTGACCTACCGTTGCAATGCATCCTGTGGCTTCTGTGATATTTGGGAGAAGCCCTCGCCTTATGTAACCCTTGAAAATGTAGAACGCAATCTTATTGACTTGAAAAAACTCGGCGTTAAGGTGATCGATTTTACAGGCGGAGAACCACTACTTCATCGTGAATTGCCGGAATTTCTTGCACTGGCAAAGAAGCTGAAATTCATCACGACTGTTACTACCAATACTTTATTGTACCCAAAGTTTGCAGAGAAACTTGCAGGTAAAATTGACATGCTGCATTTTTCTTTGGATTCTCCAATCGAGGAAGAACACAATGCCTCCCGCGGTGTGGATTGCTTCAGTCACCTGATACGTTCCATTGATATTGCAACAACACTTGGAGAACGTCCGGATATTATTTTTACGGTAAATTCAAATAATATCCATCAAATAAAACAGGTATACGAAGAAATAAGTGCTCCGAATAAACTGATACTTATTCTGAATCCTATTTTCTCCTATGGGGAGGTTGGTTCCGAACTTTCAGAAAAGGATTTGGAAATCCTCGAGCATTGGGGAAAACGCAAAGGCGTTTATCTTAATAAAGCATTCCTTACACTTCGCAAAAACGGAGGCAATGATATTAATGATCCATCATGTCTGGCAGGAAGTACTACGGTTGTTATCTCCCCTGAAAATAAAATGATCATGCCTTGTTATCATCTGAACAAGGAAGAATTACCCATAGAAAATAATCTGTATGCACTTCGCCAGTCAGAGGGAGTGCAGGAACAAATCAAAATGGAAGGCCGCCACGCAGAATGTGCCGGCTGCACAGTGAATTGCTACTTCCAGCCCAGCTTCGCAGTACAAGTCAATAAATACTTTTTTGATGCATTACCATCTACTTTCAAGTATGCGTTTAATAAAGGCACCTGGAAGGAGATGATAAAACTCTGATGTACTAATGTGAGAATGTGGTAATTAAATTTTTTTAAATTTTCGGAGAAAATTAAGCGCGCAGGGCGGTGTGAGCGGCGGCGCCGGAAGGCTTGCGGCGCCTTGATCTTTTGTTTCTTTTCCATCAAGGGAAAAGAAAGAGGAAAAAATGTAACGAATTGGCTCAAGCAAATGCTTGTGCCAGCGAATCAGTATGTCTTACGGCATAAATTCCTTAATTTCGCATCATGCGGAAGCGTACTATCCTCTTTTCAGTTTACATTGTTGCGGTAGCAATTATCCTGTTGGTGGCTGTACGCTGTAATACCAATAAACCCGTTCCGGTTACAGAATCAAACCCGCATACATGGCTGAATAACTCCGATACGGTAAAATACGTCGGGATCAATACCTGCAAGAAATGCCATTACGATGTCTATCAAAGTTTCATTCAGACCGGAATGGGACAAAGTTTCGCGCATGCAAGCAAACAGAAAAGCAAAGGGCATTTTGAAAAGATCGCTCCGCTATACGATAAATATTCCGACCTCTACTATCAGCCCTATTGGGAAGATACCGTATTGAAGCTAAAAGAATACAGGCTTGCAGGAAAGGACACCATACACAAGCGCATTGAGGCCGTCAGCTATATAGTCGGCAGCGGGCATCATACCAACTCGCACATTATGGATGTAAACGGATATTTGTACCAGATGCCATTTACTTTTTATGTGCAGAAGCAGGAACTTGATCTTCCTCCCGGATTTGAACATGGATATAATTCCCGTTTCAATCGCCAGCTTGGATTGGAGTGCCTGAGTTGCCACAACGCCTATCCCGGATTTGTTCAAGGCTCAGTCAATAAATACGATAAAATTCCCGAAGGTATCGATTGCGAACGATGCCACGGACCCGGTTCATTGCACGTTGCACAAAAGATGCTTGGCAAGACGGTGGATACAAAACACGACACAGATTTCACAATAGTAAATCCGCGGAAGCTGCCTTTTGATCTGCAGATAGATGTTTGCCAGCGTTGCCATTTGCAGGGCGATGCAGTATTGAAAAACGGAAAGACATTTTTCGATTTCCGTCCGGGAATGAAGCTATCCGATGTGATGGATGTATTCCTTCCCACCTATGAAGACGATGAAAAGGGATTCCTTATGGCGGCACATGCACAACGCCTGAAAAAGAGCCAGTGTTTCCTGCAAAGTAATAAGCCCGGTGGGCGGACGCAGCCTATGAATTGCATCACCTGTCACAATCCACACGTGAGTGTTCGGGTAACACAAATTCAATTTTTTAATGATAAATGCCAGGGCTGCCACAAGGATGCGCATGGATGTAAGTTACCGGAAGAAAAAAGAAAATTAAAAGATAATAATTGTGTTTCCTGCCACATGCCGAGATCAGGTTCGGTGGATATTCCTCACGTCAGTATTACCGACCATTATATCCGCAGGTATGAACATTATAACAAAGAAGCCGCAGTTGGAAAAGTTGGGAAATTCAAAGGGCTGGAATGCCTGGATAATAAACATCCTGATAAGATCACTGTCGCAAAGGCATACATGTATTTTTATGAAAAGTTTGAACATAAAACATACAACCTGGATTCCGCTTCAAAATACTTGAATTATTATACTCCTAATCTTGAACCCGAAGCTTTCATTTACTATTATTATTTGCGGGAAGATTTTGAAACCATATTAAAAATTGCAGGCAGTGTTTCCACACCATATAAAGAAGCAGTGACCAATTATCAGGTGGCAAAATCAGCACTGAATTTGGGGCAATTCCAAATGGCGGTAAACTATTTTCAAAAGGCGATTGCACTGGAGCAATTCAATCTGGATTATCATAACCAGTATGCTATTGCATTATTGAGATTAAATAATTCAGTAGGTGCTGAAAAAGAATATCAGTTTATCACAAAAGAAAATCCACGCTCTGCAATGGGCTGGAATGGATTGGCATTTATTGGTTTGTTTAAGAATAATATTCCTTCTGCAAAAGAGAATATTAAAAAAGCACTTGCATTAGATCCCGATTACGAACCGGCATTGATCAATAATGTAAAAATCTCCGAAGCGATTGGCGATAAAAAAGAAGCCTTGCGCCAAATAAACCTTATCCTGAAAAAAAATCCGAATAGCAAGGACGCACAGGAGTATTTGAATTATTTAAAGGGGAAATAACCCTTCCGCCTTTCAGGCACCTTCCCTTATCAAGGGAAGGTGTTTTACTTCGTAAAACAAGGACGCGGCTTATTGTTCCGCTTGCGGAACTCCTCCCTTTGGAAAAGGGAGGCCCCGAGAACTCGGGGGAGGGGTTGATTTAGGGTGCGTGGAGTTAACTGTAAATAATCTTATACAGCAATTCCTTCATAAGGTCGCCTTCGGCGGTGCCTGTATCATTTACTCCTTTGAAACGAAGATCGTATTCCTGTAGCATAGTCATTATATATTTTGCTTTGCCGGGAAATGCCGCGGATGCTTTTTGATAATCCTTAAAAAACCAGTCATTGATCCCAAGGTCTTTTGCAGTACAGTGCTTTATTTGCACAGCAGCCACCTTGGAAAAAAATCCGTAAAAATACCCGATCATCATAGGGAAAGGATTTTCCTTGGTATGCGTACTCATGTAATGAATGATCTTGCTCAATGCCGGCATATCCTTACTGATAAGCGCCTTTTGCAATTCAAACACATTATACTCACGGCTTATGCCAACGTTTTGCTCTATGTCCTTTTCATCTATGGGCTTATCGGCGCTGGCGGTGGTAATTATCTTATCGAGTGCATTGGCGATCTTTTCAAGGTCATTACCCAGATATTCAGTGAGGGTATCTGCCGCCTGTGCTTTTATTTGTCTGTTGCGGACTTCCAGATATTGGTGAATCCATTCGGGGACTTTTTTCTCGTCCAGTTTTTTGGACTCAAATAAAACACCCGAACCGTTTTCAAGGGCCTTGTATGCCTTGATGCGTTTATCCAGTTTGCCGAATTTATGACAGATCACAAGGATGGTGCTTTCCACGGGCTTTTCAAAATAAGCCTCAAGTTCGTCCCATTTCTTGATAAGATGCGCCTCCTTGATGATAAGCACCTGGTACTGGCTCATCAGGGGATAGCGCATGGCGGCATTCCTGATAGTGGCTGCATCCACGTCCTTCCCATACAAAACCTGCTGGTTGAAGCCCTTTTCGCCCTCAGTCAGGGCATTTTCTTCTATGTATTGGGCAATATCATCAATAAAGAAATTTTCTTCCCCATGCAGAAAATACAGGGGGGCAAATTTCTTTGCCTTTAGGGATGCTATGAGTTTTAAGTAGTCGGCTTGCATGTAAAAATGTACCTTTGTATCAGAATCAGGGATTTATGCTAAAGCTTGAACTCCCCGTATTTGACTG
>CAILMK010000232.1 GCA_903835275.1 uncultured bacterium
ATTTGATCCCAATTATTGAAGATTTTTTTTCATGAAAACCAATATTTCAACTTAACGTATTGATTAATCAAGAATTACCTCTCAATATTTTTTTCAAAAAAGGGAAGGGACAAATATATGGATAATTGCTTTTACAATATCGGTTTTTCCAACTTCAAAGAGTCCTAAAATTCAGTATCTTTGCCATAACCGAAAAATCTTTGCCCTTATATAGCACGGCATGACGAATAAAGTTTACGAACAAATAAATGCGCAGTCAGGGGCAGGCAAAAAGCAATTCAGCCTTCTTATTGATCCGGATAAGTATTCAGCAAGTCAATTAGCTGAATGCGTGGCTTTGGCCAATAGGGCAGGAGTGGATTATATATTCATTGGTGGTAGCCTCCTTACGGAGAACACCATGAAAAGCTGTGTAAAGTTTGTTAAGGATCATTCGGAATTACCGGTCATTTTGTTTCCAGGCAGCACCTTGCAGTTTTGCGAGGAAGCCGATGCCATGTTCTTTCTATCATTGATTTCTGGAAGGAATGCAGACCTGCTCATCGGCAGGCATGTGGAAATTGCACCGCTATTGAAAAATTCTTCCGTTGAGATAATACCAACCGGCTATATGCTGGTGGATGGCGGCAGGCCAACTACTGCTTCTTATATAAGTAATACCTTTCCGATTCCGGCTGATAAACCGGATATTGCCGCATGCACGGCGATGGCGGGTGAATTACTAGGATTGAAACTGATCTATATGGATTGCGGAAGCGGGGCTCAAAAGCCGCTTTCCCCTGAAATGATACGCACCGTTAAAAAGAATATCAATATTCCGCTGATAGCAGGCGGCGGCATACGTACTCATGAACAAATCGAAACAGCTTTCCGCGCCGGAGCGGACATCATAGTAGTTGGAAATGTGATTGAGGAAAATCCTGAATTGCTGCTTCGTTTTGGCGAGACGATTCAGAATCTTGCCTAAATTAATTTAAGTATTTATTGAATTGCCATGGCTTTTAAGCCGTGGATAAAAGATCAAATATAAATGGGCTTCAGCCCAAATTTTCTGTTTGGAGTGAAGCCCATAATATATTGAGCGATTATTCGAATAAATTAACTCATCAGCTTCCCGAGCACCTGGTTAAAAGCAGTCTCAGTTAAACCCGTTTTATTCGGATTCACGCGATGAATTTCTTTCAATGCATTCTCAATTACCTTTGATACATCACCGAAAATAGCTTCATCCACAAGGGTAGCATTTTTATCCATCAGATAGGCAAAGGTTCTTGCCATACCGCAATTGGCAATAAAATCAGGAAGGACCGCAAAATGTTTATCTGCATATTCGGAAATAGGACCGTAGAATATTGCCGAATCCTTGAAAGGAACATTTGCACCGCAACTGATTACTTCAATGCCATTCATGCTCTCAAGGTTTTCTTTTGTGATCAGCCTTGATGCCGCACCGGGAATAAAAATATCTGCATTCAATCCCCATACCAGGTTATTTGCATCCTCAAAAGGAATCATATCTTTTGAAACAAGGTTGTTATAATCCTTGGTATTGAATAACTCTTTTATTTCTTCAAAACTGAAACCTTCGTCTTTTACGAGTCCTCCTGTCCTATCTATGATACCGACAATTTTCACGCCTTCCTGTGCCAGGTAAAAAGCAGCTGCGGAAGCTACATTGCCCCAGCCCTGGATGATAGCGCGTTTGCCTTGCAGGTTTGTATTATTCCAGATGCTGTAATAATGCCTTACGGCTTCACTTACTCCCCATCCGGTGATCATATCAGCTACTACGTAATTCCTGGAAAGATCCGGGGAATATTTTTCATCATCAAGGATCTTGGCAACGCCTTCATCCAGATTATGAATAATGATCTTTTTCTCAGTAGGATCCGGAGAAAAATGCCCCATCAATACTCCTTCCTGCGGGTGGCCTAGTCCATACTTACTGGTAATTGGAATAACGTCCTTGATCTCATCAATATTCAAATCGCCGCCTGTGCCGTAATAGGTTTTAAGCAAAGGCATCACAGCCTTGTACCACCTGTCCAGCACTTCGTTTTTGCGTGGATCATTCGGATCGAAATTGATGCCGCTTTTGCCTCCGCCAATATCAGGACCGCAAACGGCAAATTTGATTTCCATGGTCTTGGCAAGGGAAAGGACTTCATTTTTATCAAGTCCTTTGCGCATGCGGGTACCTCCACCGGCAGCACCGCCGCGAAGTGAATTAATTACCAACCATCCTGTGGCACCGGTAGGCTCATCATGCCATTCAAAAACGATCTCCGGTTCGCGTTGTTCGAATTTCTTCAGTAAGTCTATCATAAGAGGGTGCAAAGGTAGGCATTATACCCAAAAGGATAAAGTCAAAATTGCCTTTTTAGAATGAAAAACCTGTTTATGACAAGAGTTTCGCATCCATCGTTATAGCAGCATTAAACAGCTTGGAAACAGGACAGTTTGCCTTTGCATCCGCTGCCCAAGCCTGAAACTGCTCATCAGTAGCGCCGGGAACCTTAGCAGTTACATCAAGATGAATCGCATTGATGCTTCCATCTTCCAGCGTAACAGTTGCTTTTGTATCTATGGATTCAGGAGTGGATCCTGCTGCACCGATAGTGAAGCTGAGTTTCATAGTGAAGCAGCCTGCATGTGCTGCACCGATCAGCTCTTCAGGATTTGTCCCGATGCCTTCTTCAAAGCGGCTGGAAAATGAATATTGTGTATTGTTAAGTGTTTTGCTTTGTGTGGTCAGTGTTCCCTTGCCTTCTTTGCCGGAACCTTCCCAATGAGCGGATGCATTACGTTTCATAAATATGAGTGTTTAAAAATTAGAAAACAAAGTTAATGTAAAAAAGAACCGGATAGTCAAAGAATTAATTCAATAACGCCGACTTTATTTAGAATTACTAATACCTTAAAGCTTTCATCTTCCTTTGTTCCCTGAAATAATTTCTCCAGGCCATGGGTATAGAAACAATCATAGCCGGAAGGAATACAGGAAAAAATCCGCTAAAGGCCTTCGCGCAGATCAAAAAAACTGCAAGAAGCATTGTAAGGAGGATCAATACATAAATCGATGCCTTCTTTTCATAAAATGATTTGATTCGGCGAATATTTGCATGATGAACAAGATTGTAATTTTCAATTTGCCGTCTCAGGTCAGTACAAAGAATTTCAAATTGTTGTGGCCGGCAGAAATATTTATTAGCAAAAAGTTTTAAACGAAGATCACCCTTGAAATTGATGGTTAAAATTGTGTCCTGACTGTATAGTATCCTGTAAGAAAGAAAAGTGTCAAATGGCAGGATCTGTCTCCTGTCTCCCAAATGAAATTCGATGCTATCTTCGTTTAAAAAAGCGACGCCTTGTTTCTTTAATTTTTTTCTGGTAAGCCAGAAGATCAGGAATGGTATAACAAGAGAAATAGCAAGAGCCGGAATAAACCAAACCTTTGTATATATCGAGAATAATTCTAATGTCCCGACGATAAGAACGATGCAGCCAAATATTAATACAGTAGCAAAATCCTGGTTGGTATATTCAAAGCGATATTCTTTCATAGATGGGGTTTTGTTAAAATATTTTATTGGTGGGATTTTGCAAGTATTTCCTTTAAATGAATTGCGTCATCGTTATGTTTGGCCCTTTTGCTTTTTTCTTTTTCTTCAATAAGATTGATAATATGCAAAACTTTGACGATTGTATTTCCATCAATTTTCCAGTCTTTACTGATAGAATAGCATTCGTTGAATTTTTCCTGTTTAAAGAATTGCAAAGCTGCCATAAGGTCAATATATATGCCACGGGATAATAATACTTCAGCAAAACCAGCGATTAAAGGATGCGTTAAAAACATTTCCGCACCATCTATACCCAAATCTTTAAAAGTATTCACAAGGCTGTTCCTGTTTTCCTTAGTATCCTCAAGCCAAAGATCAACATCCCCTGTGGTTCGGCTATAACCATAATGGTTCACTGCAAGGCCACCAACTAAAATATAGCGAACATTGTTTTTCGATAGCAACTTGAAAAGTTCAAGGACCTCATCTTCTAAAACATTCATATTCCTTTTTTTCTTAAAACAATTCCTTTTCCCTGAGGCTCTTTTATAGGACCTTTTTTAAATGCCAAAGAAAGCGCCATGAGTTCAAATGCCAGATGCATACGCTCGTTTGGTGTCATGGACAGGATTCTATCAAGCCTTTCAGCGTCAATTTGCTCACGAGTAGTTCCGGGCGGATAAAATTTAAGAGTTGCCATTGTTTATGACAAATTTACTGAAAAATTGAGAATTAATTGGAGATTACAAAACGCAGGCTAAATTTATGATTAGGTCAAATATTATTTACCGGAATTGAGTTGTTCCCCTCTCCATGTGGAGAGGGGCTAGGGGAGAGGTCAATTATTTCACCGCCGGAATAATATAATCATAATACAACTGCCTTGGCTTGTACAAGTCTGCCTTGGGATGATTGGAGTCGACAACAATGACAGCAACAATGCCAAGTGCTGGAGTTACAGCCAGCAATTGCCCGCCGGTGCCAAGGGCGTAAAATGTTTCATAGGGAGATGCCTTTCCTACCCACCATAGCAGACCATAGGCATCATATCCGGGGAAACCTCCGATATTTTGCTGTGTAGTGGAGGAACAGTAATATTCTTCAGTTAAGATTTGTTTTCCGTCCCATTTCCCTTTCATCATCATAAGGTACCCAAGCTTTGCAAGGTCACGCGCAGTAAGGTACAATCCTTCACTCCCGAGAAAATAGCCTGAATTATCCTGTTCCCATCTGTATTTTTCAATTCCCAGCGGACGGAACAAATGACTTTCCGCATACTCATTCAATGGTTTTTTGATGGTGTTTTGGAGTAGCATGGAGACTGCATGTGCATTGGCACCATCATATTTGAAAGTGCTTCCGGGAGCATTACTCGGAGGGCAGGCAAATATCTGGTCCATTTCCTCATAACGGCGCATGGCAATGGCAGTACCGGGCTTATACCAGCTAAGGCCCGATGTCATGGTCATTAAATGCGCAAGCGTTATTTCCCTGCAATTTTCATTGATACCGGTTGTAACATTGGATGGCATAAGTGTGCAGACGTGTTCGCTCAGGCTATCAAGGTCATTCCGTTTCAAGGCAATACCCGTAAGCATACTTACAACACTTTTGGTAATGGACCATACATTGTAGATGCTATCGGCACTGAATCCGGAATAATACTTTTCATAAACAATCTTTCCATTCCTGGTAATAAGAATTCCTTTTACCGAAGGCTGGTTATTGATGATGTCCGAATCTGCCTTTGCAAGCATCAAGGTATCAATGGATTCCTTTAGCGGATTTATTGTTAACCAACCTTTTGTGGGGTATATTACCTTACGAACTTTTTTATCAGGAGCACCCATCAGGGAAAATGGTATGATAAAGCTCAATAGGAGGTAAAGACGCATCATTTGTAGTTATAGTCAAAGAGAGATAGACAAGATTGCAGGGAAAAATGTTTCACTTGGACATGGATTTGTTGAATAATTCTTCGCAAATTCGCATAATTAAAACATTATGAAGATGAAAAAGATACATTTATTTTTTGCCTCGGCAATGCTTTTGGTAACCGGAACTGTGTTTTCGCAAACGATCCCTAATGCAGGATTTGAGAACTGGTCTACAACATACACCACGCCACAACCGCATGGATGGAATACCACCAATAGCTATAGCCAGCTAATATCGGCCTCACCACTGATTCAACAATCCACCGATGCGCGGTCGGGTAAATATTCTGCCAGAATATCTGCAAAGGCCATCGGGAAAAGCACTTTTCCGGGTGTATTATACCAGGGGGACATACAGACCTCAAAGGGTATACAGTATACCTCACAGGCTAAAAAGCTTAGCTTTAGTTATAAGGCTAATATTGCCGCAGGAGATTCTGCCCAGATATTTTTAGCCTTTTATAATAATACAGATCCGATATTAATCGTTACCGGGGGATTGCTTGCCGAAGGTGGGGCGACCATCAAGGGGAAACATTCTTCATGGGTGGATACTTCCGTAACAATAAACTATGCCATTAGCAGTGATAAACCGGAGAAAATGGTTTTTGCGATACTCTATGCAAATCCCCAGAAGAATACATTTATTCAGATTGATAGTATTATTTTATCCGGTTCCGGAACGGTAGCACAAATGCCAAATAATAATTTTGAGAAATGGGACAGTACCGGCGTAGACCAGGCGGATGGTTGGTTCAGCCTAAATAAATTCCTTGCTATATCCGGAAATAGCCAGAATGTATTTAAGAGTACAGATGCCAATTCCGGATCCTATGCTCTTAAAATGGTAACGGATACATTCAATCTTGGTGGCAGGGATACATTTTCCTTAATTACCACAGGTTCTTTCGGAACGAATGGAATACAGGGTGGCTTTCCTTCAGGAAGTACAACTACACGTCCCGATAAATTTAGTTTTTATTATAAATACACTCCGGGTAGCGCAGGGGACTCCGCAAATGCTGCCGTTTGGATCAGGAAAAACGGAAAATCCATTGATTCTGCCATCGCGCACCTGCCAGCTGCTGCAGCATATACTCTCTATGAATTAAATATCCCCGGTAAGAATGCCGGCGATACCATAAATATTGCCTTTTCATCCAGCAATGTGGAAGGGAAACATGGAGCAGCAATAGGAAGTACACTCCTTGTAGATGATCTTTCATTCAGTGTAATAACCGGCATTGATGAAATTACAAACACCGGCGATTATAAATTATTTCCGAATCCGGCAAAAGGGAATATTTATCTTCAATATTCCAAACAGGATGCCGGACAAGTGGATGTTGTTTTGTTTAATTCACTGGGACAGGAAATGATTCATAAAAAAGTTCCCGTAGGGGCAAACGATCATAATTCCTACATGATTGAAACTTCCGGTTTGCCTTCAGGTTTATATTTTTATTCCTTGCAAAGTGGTAAGGAATTTAAAAATGGCAAACTTGTTATTGAATAACTCGGCAAAAATATAATTGAAAAGCCTTGCCATTTACGGCAAGGCTTTTTTTGTGCGTGAGATTAAAAATTATAAGTGATTATCCCTTTTATAAATCTTGGTGTACCCGGAGTATAATGAATTTCATCTACAGGGGTGGATTCGTTTTTCAATCTGCTCTCGGTATCAAATTGTGCCTCCTTCCAGTAAACATTCAGAATGTTTTCTACTGCAATACCAAATTGATATTTGCCGACTATATAATTCAAATTGGCATCAAGAATGTAATATCCTTGCGCCGTCAAAGTATTTCTTTCATTGGCAGGCCTGTCACTCATATAGCGGTAGCGGAAACTTCCTCCAAATCCTTTTTCAGCTTTATAACTGATCCCTGCCACACTTGTAAAAATGGGTGCTAGTGGAATTTTATTTGAATCCGCGGGAGCATTTACTAATCTGCCATGATTATAATTGAAATCAAGATCGAAATATAAATGATTTATGATCTGGTAACGGATACCGAGATCTACGCCTTCCCTTTGTGTCCTGCCCACGCTCTGCACTGTGCCATCATCGCCGGCATAAACAAGTTCATTCTCCAGACTTAATGACCACAATGAAACATTGATCATTATTTTATTAAAGGGCTTGAAGGTAGTTCCAACTTCAGCACCTAAAGCACGCGGAATCATATTCTGGTCAATATTTGAAACTTTATTGATGATGACTGCACGGGCATCATTGGAGTGGAATCCGTAGCCTGTTCTGAAATATAACTGGAAATTATTATTGAAGTTATAGATGAAATTTAGCTTTGGGCTTACCCTTGCAGCACTAACTTTTCCTGAAGAATCCTTGTTTACGGAATTGCGGAAATCAAAATTGAAAACATCAAAACGTACTCCCGGATTAACAATAAATTTTGGAGTAATATTCAAATTTTCATCAATGTAAGCGTATGTGTTTAACTGGTTCAGTTCACCACCTGCAATCGAGTTTAAAAACTGGCGAAGTTCCACATGGTTAAGGGCAATATTTGCATTGTCATAACGAATCCCTGCTGCAAATTCAGAGCTGACTTGCATGCCGGCAATAGTATCTTTTTTGGCATAAGAACTCTTATATCCAAACAGGTTTCTGTGGTCAATCTGGTTTATTTCATCGCCGTGAACCGGATCAATCAAAAAGAAAGTGAAATCTGAGAAGAGATTAAAATCATAGCGTGAATAAAAAACCTGGTTCTTGAAATTGGTATGGTCATCGGGTTTGTATTCAAAAATTGCATTCGCATTTGTTCTGGAAGTATTCCCCCCTTCGGATGGATCCTCACTACCAAATTTCCCAATACTGCCATCTTCCACTGCACGTTCAGGTATTTGTCCGGATGCATCCCATTTGCTGCTAAAAGTAGAAGCGCTCAATGTTAAAAATGTATGTTCGGAAAGTTGCCCGTAATATTTTGAAAATATATTGTATCTCCAGAAGTGTTGTGGATTTGCAAAGTATGCATCTGTATATCTGTATTCTCCCGCTATATATAAATTCTCCTTGTATTGCGAGAATAAATGTTTTTGATCGAGCAGGTTGAGCATTAAGAGAGCGCGCTTTGTATTGAATTGTCCGTACTCCAGTTTAACGGTATTTTGATTCAGGAAATTGAAAGTCTTGAAATCCCCTGCACCACTGGTGGCAAGGTCGCCGAAACGTGCGTAGTATGGGCCTTTATAAACATCTAGCTCCTTCACAGTTTCCGGAATGACGAAGTGCATATCCGCGTATCCTTGTCCGTGTGCATGTGAGATCATATTCACGGGAATTCCATCTACAAAACTTGCAAAATCGGTTCCGTGGTCGCAGTCAAATCCACGTAGAAATATCTGCTCTGCTTTTCCTCCTCCTGCATGTTGCGCAATAAATAAACCCGGCACCAGGC
>CAILMK010000233.1 GCA_903835275.1 uncultured bacterium
AAAGCGGTCTTAGTTTGAAGGTACGTGTATTCATTTTGCTTCGGTTTTACAAATTTGTATACAATGTAATAGATTACAAATATAACTTTGTTGCGGCAAAGATATAAAAAAAGTTTATCGAAATCTTACATATACTAAATAATAATTTATGTTCATTATAAAGGTGAAAGGAAAGAGCAAAATCCCTGATTATGTTCAGTTAAGGGATGAAAATTACACATTAGTTGCTTATTTTCGTGCCGACAGACCTGAGAAAGGCCTTGAAAAGTGCGGCTATGGGTCTCAAATAGATGAAATAAAGGTTATTATAGAAAATTTGCCCTTTGGGAAAATGATGAAATTGGAATTGAATGACTAACGAAAAATTTATAGTAGATCTGGCTAATGCCAAGGTTATGCAACAAAACACATTGATCATCAATGATGTAAATCTGAAAATATCCCCCGGGGAATTTATTTACCTGATCGGGAAAACCGGCTCGGGAAAGACCAGTCTCTTACGCACGCTTTATGGGGAATTGCCTTTAAAAGAGGGTGAAGGTGCAGTGGAAGGATTCAATTTGAGGGAATTATCTGATAATTCCATTCCATATTTGCGCCGCAAACTTGGAATTGTATTTCAGGATTTTCAATTATTGACCGATCGTAATGTGCGTGATAATCTACTTTTTGTGATGAAGGCAACCGGTTGGAAGAACCAGCAGCTCATGCTTTCCAGATCCTTAGAAGTTTTACGTTTGGTTGGCCTTGAAGAAAAATCCTTGAAAATGCCACATGAACTTTCCGGTGGTGAGCAGCAAAGGGTGGTTATAGCCAGGGCATTACTAAATGAACCGGGCTTGATACTTGCTGATGAACCAACAGGAAACCTGGACCCGGATACGGCCGATGAAATTATAGGTCTTCTTTGGAAAATAAGCAGGAATGGTACGTCTATACTGATGGCAACTCATGATTACAGAGTAGTGGAAAAATTTCCTTCAAGAATATTAAAGGCTGAAAATTATACACTTACAGATGTAAACTGATCAATTTGCTCCAATAGTTTTTCTGCATTAATTGAATTATTGAATGCCAGTTGCAGGTATTTCTTTCTCTGTTCTATATCCTCAGTACCAAATACGCTGTTCGAAGCTTTAATAATGGCATTTTTCATGGATGCCGGGGTATTTGCCTGAATACAAAGGTCTTCTAAACCTGTATTGTGCACCATTTTCCTGTTTACGATGCAGAACCTGCCCTTAAAAAGAACGTTAATTAGCTTAAGCTTCATGCCTGTACCCTGAAAAGTAGGCAGGACATTTATTTTCGCTTTTTTAATCAGCGAATCGATTTGATGGGTGGAAATATGATTCATTAATGTGATCCGCGGATTCATTTCAACGGCTTCCTGTAATTCCTTAGAAGCATTATTTCCTGCTATAACGAGTGGATAGTCAATATCATTAAAAACTTCGCGGACAAGATATAATGCTGCCTCAATGTTTTCGCCTACCCCAAGGTTGCCGTGATATAAAGCAAAGTTTTCTTCATCATTTCCGGGACCAACATCATCGTGGGAGTGAAAGGGTGGGAGAAAAAATACATTCTCGAATTTAAGGCGAAGTATTTTCTCATCATCCGGTGATATGGCAGCAATAAGATCCGCATGCCGCAGTGTTTTTTGGAACTTGCGAAGCCTTTCGGATTCTTTATAAAAGAAATATTTCTTGAAAAAATTCCTTTCTATTTTAGC
>CAILMK010000234.1 GCA_903835275.1 uncultured bacterium
CCGGATCATGTCCTGCGTTACCACATTTGCCGTAGAAAGTCCGATAAATACATCGGCATCCTTCATGGCCTCTGTAAGGGTATGAATATTTTTATCTGTGGCAAAGTCCTTTTTGGTAGCATCCAGGTTAGGGCGGCCCGTATTGATAACGCCTTTACTATCCACAACGACAAAGTTTTCCTTCTTAGCCCCAAGAGCAATTAATATACGGATACAGGAAAGGGCGGATGCGCCTGCGCCGCTGACAACAATTGAAATATCTTCTATTTTTTTATTGACAACCAATACTGCATTCAGCATTGCCGCTCCCACTATGATAGCGGTACCGTGCTGGTCGTCGTGCATAACGGGGATATTCATTTCCGCCTTGAGGCGGCGTTCTATTTCAAAACATTCTGGAGCCTTGATATCTTCGAGGTTGATGCCGCCGAAAGTTGGCTCCAATGCCTTTACAACCTTCACGAACTCATCCACATCGGTGACGTTGAGTTCAAGGTCAAAAACATCTATATCGGCAAATACCTTGAATAAGATTCCTTTTCCTTCCATCACCGGCTTGGAGGCCTCGGGACCGATATTTCCCAGACCAAGAACGGCTGTTCCATTGGATATAACCGCGACAAGGTTGCCCTTGGCAGTATATTTCCTTACAGCGGAAACATCCTTTGCAATTTCTTTGCAAGGCTCTGCCACGCCCGGCGAATACGCGAGTGCAAGATCCAGTTGTGAAGTGGTTGGCTTGGTAGCAATAACCTCTATTTTCCCGGGACGTCCCTTTGAATGATAATCAAGTGCGTCTTCCCGAAAGTTTTCATTTCCCATAATACAATACTCCCTAAAAAGACTTGCAATTTAAGCCTATTTAGTTATATAAATCTCGTTTTTATACAGTTGATAACGTACAAAATACAAGAAAATTTTATTGGTTTATACGGAGAGTTATAATTTTACCCCCTAACCCCCTGAAGGGGGAAGCGCTCCGCGCGTAACTGAGCTAAAGTCCCACAGACAGACTTTAGGAGGCCTATCAATATTTTATCAACTTCATTGAAGATGCATTTCCATCAGCAGAATTTACTTTCAGAAAATATATTCCTGCAGAGGCGTTGAGGTTTATATAAAGTTTGTTTTTATCTAAAATATTCGCTTGATATTTTACTTTGCCAAGCATGTCATAAATAAGAACTTCCCCTGTGAAGTTTTCCGAAATATTGAGGCTGTAGTTACCGTAGGAGGGGTTGGGGGAAAGGGTGATATTAGGATTGGGTCTTATTCCATGCTCAACACCAACAGTAGTAGAGTAACAAGGATAACTGGCATCACTATATGTTTGAACGGTATCCTTAAATGCACATGTCAGAACTATGTTCATATCCGGATCGTAAAAAAGATTATTTAATAAAAGGGAAAGGTTAGATCCTACTCCTTCTATCCAGACACTTGAATCAGGAAATGAGCCAAAATGGCCGTTCCAATTAGATTTCATGATAAATACTCTTCTTCCAGTGCTACTATCAATTTTGGTCACCGTTAAGTGGACAAAAAAATTTGCGTCGTTAACGAATTTAAAGGTATCTCCAACCTGGAGGGTGAAATCATATAACAGCATTTCCGCAGCTCCAGTATCCTTAAGATAATATATTTTTTTCGCTAAAGTATCTTCCCTGAGAAAGCCGGATCCATATCCATCAAAGAACAGATTTTTATAATTTATAGATTTGATAATTGTATCGCCTTTCGTTCGGTAGTAATGATATTCGAAATAATTCCAGGTATAACTGGAATTATATACACTCCAACTATTACTATCCCCAAGCATTTTTTGATACTTTTGGGAGTAAGCACTACTGAAAAAGAATATCAATAGTGCAATTGTAAGAGTTTGTTTGAATAATTGGTTTTTCATCATGCAGTTTTTTTACCCCCTAGCCCCCTGAAGGGGGAAGCGCTTCGCGCGATTAGTGGTTATTTAAGGCAAGTTAGCAAAAATTATTTTCAAAACCCCAATCATATCGTTTTCTATATCATAATTTGTAAATCTCAGAACCTTTAGGCCGAAACTTTCCATTGTTTTATCCCTTCCTGAATCATATTCTTTGTTTTCTTCTGAGTTATGAATCTCCCCGTCTATTTCTACAACTAATTTCGCTCTATGACAATAGAAATCTGCGATATAATTTCCAATGGGATGTTGTCTTCGGAACCGGTAATTTTTTAATTTGTTTTCAGATAACTCCGCCCATAATTTTTCTTCCGATGGTGTCATTTTATAGCGTAGCTCCTTCGCATTTTCAAAAATGTTTTGTGAAGCACCATAAAACATATCACTTGGTTTGTTTTTCACAGACTATTTTATTTCAGGTTTAAAGGTGGAAAATTACAACAAAGTGCACGAAGTGCTTCCCCCTTCAGGGGGTTAGGGGGTGAAAGCGGCGTTTATCTGCTCATTGAGTCGGTGCAGCAGGCTTTTCAAATGCCTTGACAATCTCGAATATATTAGCGCTGATGCGCTGGATGGTTTGCGCCATTTTATTATAATCCTTTCCTTTGGTCATTACGCCTACCATATAGGGTTCGTTTTCATAATATACAATGCCGCAATCGTGCAACTGGTTATCGTATTTATCCGCTTTTTCGCCGAATTTATTAGCTACTTTTATTCCCTGTGGGATGCCTGCCTTTATTCCATAATCAAAATCGGAGCGGGTCAATAATTCCATCGCGTATTCAGAATTTTTCCTGGATACGTATGTGGCATTATAGAGCGTTTTCAGGATTTGCATATATTGTGTCACCGGCATGAAATCCTGATTCTTGTTTCCACGTGCAACATCAACAGTGAACTCTTTGTACACCTGGTCAATTTTTTCCTGTCCAATGTTTTTCTCCAGTATAAAACATGCCTGGTTATCAGAATTTACAATGAGCCTTTCCAGCAATTGGGAATTGGTATATTGCTGCCCTTCCGTCAAACTGTCCTTCACAAAATTTTGTCCGTACCCAAGGTTTGAACGATGATACGTAATTTTTTTAGCCAGTAAACCGGGGCTGCGTTCCTCCTCTTTGAGATAAGCCATCAGGGTGGTGATCTTTAATAAACTTGCCGGCCAGAACCAGTCAGTATAACCGTATGTGTAGCTGACTCCTTTGTCCAGTAATTCAAAATTCACGGAAACTTCCGTGGCATCACCATTTCTCAATTCATCTTTTACAGTATTGCGTATTGCCTCGCGGATATCATGCATCAGCGGACGGTAATCTTCTTTTTTATGGGTAATGTAAGATTCTCCCTTCGTAGAATCAACGGAAGGTTTTGTTTTATTTACGGAATCAGGATTGACGGCGATAGTGTTATTTCCGGGCTTCCACAGGAACGTTACAACCAGAAGCCCTATGGGCAACGCGAGCCACAGAATGGATATTTTAGG
>CAILMK010000235.1 GCA_903835275.1 uncultured bacterium
CCACCCGCCTGTTGCTGGAAACAGGGATGGTAGTTTCCTTTTTTATATGCGGATTTCATCTGGGAACAAATATTCCTGCTTCAGTTTCTTTTGGACTGGGCTTATCTATATTGTCAGCGCTTTTCTGGGGCTTGTTCCAGGCGCCAAGGGCAAGGTATAGGTTAGGGTTGGTATTAAGAATGATCTTTGAGATCATTCTTTTTTCCGCGGCAGCATATATCCTGTATTCATTGCATTATACGGTCCCGGCATATTTATTTGCAGGCGCAATACTTATTAAAGAAGTATTGACGATTGTTTTTAAAGGGAAATAGAATTACACACTGATTGCACAGATTTTACTAAATTACTTCATTATTCTATGTTGGATATTTAATGTTCAATATTCAAGATACATTTCTTCCACCCCTTAAAATACCACCGTTTACCGAGAGGGGCAATCATTTTCCCACATTTTCAGGGTATTCACGCACTTAGGCTTTAAATTTGCACGCGATTTCATTTTTTGCAGTGTTAAGATACTTAGTAATATCGGCCATTATATTTTCCTTTACAGGAAAAGCCCACGCCCAGTTTAAGGACGTGGCGTATCAGCAGCAGCCCATACGTGTAGAGGATAGCACTGCACCTGCAAAAACGAGCCATCGCCTTTCTCCGGGGAAAGTAGCCCTCATGTCAACCATAATACCCGGCAGCGGACAGATCTATAATGGACAATGGTACAAGGCAGGGGTTTTGTATGTGGGAATAGCTTTCGTGGCTTATTTCATAAATTTTAATGAACACTATTATTCTGATTTCAAGCTTGCCTACCAGATGCGGACGGATAATAATCCTCTGACCATAGATAAATACGATACGGCTTCACATAGCGGACAGCCTTTTATCAGTGATCCGAATTCACTGGCGGACTACCGCGAATATTATCACCACAACAGGGATCTGTTGTATATTTTATCAGCAGTGATTTTTACTGCCAATATCATTGATGCATACGTGTATGCGCACCTGAAGGAATTTGATATTTCCGATAAGCTAACCTTGAATTTTAATCTGATGAAATTCTCTACTATTGCAAACGGAATTAATTATACACCTTCTATAAGTTTGAGGTTTTAGAAAACATAACCCCTCCGCCTTTCAGGCACCTCCCCTAAAAACAGGGGAGGAGTTCCGCAAAGCGGGACGGAGAAAAAATTAAAGAATAAACAAATGAAAATAGCACTTCTGGGATACGGCAAAATGGGCAAAAAGATCGAGGAGATCGCCCTGAAAAGAGGCCACGAGGTTATTTTGAAAATTGATGCTGATAACCGCGAAAGCCTCACGAAAGAGGAATTGGCGCAAGCGGATGTGGCGATTGAATTTACCACTCCTGCCACCGTGTATGAAAATATTATTTTCTGCCTGGATGCCGGCGTTCCTGTTGTGGTAGGTACTACGGGATGGGTAGCACACCAGAAGGAAATAAGTCATTATTGCATCGAAAAAAACGGCACATTATTTCATAGCAGTAATTTCAGCATCGGAGTAAATGTACTTTTTGCACTGAATAAATTTCTGGCACATTGCATGAAGGGATACGATGATTATGAAATCTCCATGTATGAAAGTCACCACACGCAAAAGCTCGATGCACCCAGCGGTACGGCGGTGACATTAGCCAACCAGGCCAATGAGTTCCTGTACAAAAAGGATAGCTGGCAGACACTTAAAAACGGCGATAAAAAGGAATTGAAGCATAACGAATTCCCGGTGTATTTTGACAGGTTGGATGATGTAACAGGTTATCATGAAATAAGTTACACATCACCAATTGACAGGATAAAGATCAGCCACGAGGCATTTAACCGTGATGGATTCGCGCTTGGCGCAGTTCTTGCCTCAGAGTTTGTGAAAGATAAAAAGGGAATATTTACAACTGAGGATCTATTTAAATTTAATCCTTCTTTTTAAAAAATACAAAAAATGAATGTACTTATTGTTTTAGGGATTTTAATTCTCATCAGGCAGATCGGACTCGCCGCCATGTTTAAGAAAGCGGGTGTAGATGGCTGGAAGGCTTTTGTCCCGGTGTTGTATACCATCGAGTGGCTAAAACTCGTAGGCAAACCAGCCTGGTGGATCATTTTGTTTTTTGTACCCGGACTGAATATTATTATGAGTGTCCTGATCGCTGTGGATCTTGCCAAGGCATTTGATCGTTTCGGCGTTATGGATCATTTCCTCGCATCGCTGATGCCATTTATATTTTTCCCGATGGCAGGCTTTGACCCGAAGATCAGGTACAGGGGATGGGACGCTGCACAGGCACATGTGCGCACCAAAACCCGTGAGTGGATAGATGCAGTTGCCTTTGCAATCATCGCCGCAACAGTAATACGCTCTTTCTTTATAGAGGCATATACAATACCTACCGGTTCCATGGAAAAAACCCTCAGGGTGGATGATTTTCTTTTTGTTTCCAAATTGAATTTCGGTTCCCGCGTTCCAATGACGCCGATCTCATTTCCTTTGGCGCATAACCAGCTTCCAATTATTGGTGGCAA
>CAILMK010000236.1 GCA_903835275.1 uncultured bacterium
GGTGGCAGCGGTACGGGAATTATTCCGGTGTACGAACCCAATGCATCACGTCATACTATACAAATTACACAAAGTAATAACTGGGTAAAGTACGCCATTTATGGAGGCCTGTTTAAAAATTACGATTCCAGGAAGTACAGTATTTTATGCAGTGATTTCAGGTATTTTGCTGCACAGGATAGCGCGGGAGCTACGGCTCCTGTTAAATCATGGGTTAGGTTTAGGAAACTAATGAGTGCATACCCTCATGCAAAAAAATACGAACGGATGAATTTGCTGTACGGGAAAGTTCCTGTCGCGTCTAATATCATTCTCTCAATGGATAAAAAACAGCAATCCATTGCACTTGAAAGTTCGGATAAATTCAATGTTAAATCCATAGACCTTGAAAATTCTCCTTCTGAAATTGAAATGGATTTTACCGGAAATGCAAGTCCGGATATTTATGGCATTTCACTGGATAGTAAAAAAGGAGTGACGCTTGATAATGTTCCGATGCGCGGCTCCTCCGGTACGGATTTCAGCAGGATGGATATGAAATATCTCGGGCAGCAAATACGCAAAATGGGAGTGAGGATGATGATCTTCCAGTATGGGGTAAATGTGGTTCCGTACGTTATAGATAACTATGATTTCTATGAGAAAACATTCTACGCTAACCTGAAAAGATTCAAGGATATTAATCCGGATATCAGCGTGCTTGTCATAGGAGTTTCAGACATGTCAAAGAAAGAGGGTGTTAATTATGTTTCCTACCCAAATATAGAAAGGATACGTGATGCACAGAAGCGTGCTGCTTTCCGTGCGGGTTGCGCGTATTGGGATCTATACGAGGCAATGGGTGGAAAAAATTCAATGGTTAGCTGGGCGGAGGCAAAGCCTGACGTACTTGCAGAAAAAGATTATACGCACTTTAATCCCCGCGGTGCACGCATCATCGGGGAAATGATATTCAATGCAATTATGAATGAATATTACACACATAAGGACTCGAAGAAAAGAAATTCATAAGGAGTTTTGCTCCATGTTTCCGTAACAAGATGTTGATTTAATAATGAGATATTTCCTGAAATATTTTTTCTGTTTCCTGCTCTTGTCAGGCACTGTTTCAGCGCAACCCGAAATAGTGGACAGGGAAAAATATCCATTTATTAAATTTGACCAAAACAAGATTTACACACCCAATCCTGATGTGCTTTTATCGTTCTACCGCAACCTGGAAAGATTGATGAAAAGCGGGGATAAGCAAATTAATATTGTACACATCGGCGATTCACATATACAGGCGGATATACTTTCCGACAGGATGCGACATTCACTACAGGACTTCTTTCCGGGCGGTAACGGTGGAAGGGGATTTATGTTTCCCTATGCGATGGCACATACCAATAACCCGTATACGTATAAAGTTGATTTTACAGGTAAATGGGAGAGTTGCCGCAATGTACAGAACAAGGAATGTACTTTAGGGCTTGCAGGAATATCCGTGACGACATTGGATAGTTTTACGACGATGCATATTTTCCAGTCAGATGCTGCAACCATACGATATGATTGTACAAGGATACGATTGTTTTATGGCTTTGATGACAGCACATTTGATATTAAGCTCATCACTAATGATTCCCAAACGATACAAAGTGCCAGTTTTACAGATGGGGCAGTGGAATGGAATTTATCCAGACCTGTCACTTCTTTTGATATACAGATACAGAGAAGAACACATAAAACAGGTTCATTTACTTTGTACGGTTTCAGTATGGAAACGCGTGATCCCGGAATTGTATATCATGCAGTAGGAGTGAACGGTGCAGAGGTAGGATCTTTTTTAAAATGCCAGTTGCTGCCAAAACAACTGGTGCAATTATATCCGGATCTGGTGGTGATTTCACTGGGTACTAATGATGCTTACAGCAGGGACTTTGATTCTTCGCTTTTTCATCACCGGTATTCAAAATTTATAAAATCCATCAGGGAGCAATTGCCGGATGTGCGCATTATTCTTACTACTCCGGGCGATTGTTATTTGAAGGGGCGATATCCAAATGCATCAAATATCCTGGCGCGTGAAGTGATCTTTAAACTGGCAAAAGAAAACGATTGTGCAGTATGGGATTATTTCACTACCATGGGCGGACTTGGCTCCATGATGACCTGGCAAAAGGCAAACCTTGGCGCGGGTGATAAAGTGCATTATAATTTCATAGGATACCAGATACAAGGCGATCTTTTTCTTGAAGCCCTTACGGGAGCTTTTAATGAATACCTCGACAATAGAAAATAACAACAAGGGGGACCGGTACATAATACCGGTCCCAAAAGATGGTTTTTTTTACTGCAGTGCAGTGTCTTGATATTGTTATCCCGGAAAAAATAACGGACATATCCGGGATGACGACAGTTTTAAATAACGGAATCAGGTATTATTAAACACACACATTTTTTAGGTTTTATTTGTTTAGTCTATAAATGCCATCATCCATATATTTATTGTACAAATATGAAAATATTTTTTGCGGGTGGGAAATACAATAATTGAAGCTTATCGGATGGTAATGTTATAACACGATTGGCAATTAGTCAAACCTTGCAATGACAAGCTTCCCTTATTTTCGCATGACGAATAAATCCACTTATCTTTGTAATCACTATGAAAGGACAATATAGAAAAGACATTCATCCTGACCTGTTGGTGGATATTATTTGCAAGGAAGACCAGCGCAGCGGTGAATTAACCCGCGGGGTAGTTAAAGATATTTTAACCAATGCACCTTTTCATCCGCACGGAATAAAAGTCCGTTTGGAAACTGGAGAAGTAGGCAGGGTGGCGGATATTATTGATGAAGATTAAACTTACAATCCCAGCGTTGGATTTCTTTCAAATATGGAAGCAGGAAATCCTTTTCCTTTATATCTGATGGTTCTTTTCAATACGTAATCAAACAACAGGGGATTGTGTTCTCTGATCTCATCCAGGTACGGTATTTCATCTTTTGTAATAAGTCCCGCTTTATATAATTTCTTCAATGAAATTACGATCTTAATGGCTGGCAAGGGATAGTCACTACCATTTACCAATCTTGAATGTAAGTCCTCCCGTTCAAGGATTGGAATAATGTAATTGTACCTGTTATATTGCGTGAGTGCAGAAATGTCCCCATATAGTAATCCCTTGTATTTCGGATCATCCATCATCCGCAGGAAATATTCAAAATTGGTTTTCTCAGGCCGTTTGATTTTATTCATTGGCATGATGCGGGTACTGTCAATATCATAATTTGTTCCAAGGCTGGAACAATGCGCCATAATTACTTTTACACCGTGGTCAAGTGCCCTCCTCAAAAGAAGTGGATTGCCAAGCTTCTGGTTTTCCTCGGAATGAACCGCCTTTTCTTCGCCGCTGTGACAGATGAGCACCATATTGTTTTCACGCATTACATCGTAAAAAGCATCACATAGGGAAGTGTCAGGATTTATAACCATCGCATTAGGTAACCACTTGATCATTTTTACTCCGCGCGCGGCATATTTTTTTAATTCACTGATGGCATCCTTCCTGTAAGGATGAATGGAAATCACCGGAATAAAATATTTGCTTTTCTGTTTACCGCAGAGGCTATCCACCACGTAATCGTTCGGAGTATAGAACTCGCTTTCGGCTGGATTTGCAATTCCGTTGGTATTATATGCCTGGTCAAACGCGAAGATGCAAAAACGTGATGATGGAGGGAAATCACTCGCCCTGTTTTCAATGGTTTCAAAATATTCTTCGCCTGCTTTATTAAGGTGTTTTATTCCACCGGCACTCATGTACACTTTCCCGGTTATATAACTTTTCAAGTGCCATACGGAGGTCATTTTGGGATTTACATAACCTCCATCCTCAGTACATATAATATGTGTATGATAATCGTAGATGGCACTTGTTCCTGCAAATGCCGCCTTGATGAGTGAATCCGCACCCTTGCTGTATTTGCCTTTTTTATCAGAAGCACTGCCTGTACAATTGCAAAGCAATAACAACGACAGCAATGAAAGCGTGGTGATTTTCATTCAACAAATATGGGAAATAAATACATAACTATACAGGAATTTGTTTTGTCAAATGCTAATTTTTTATATTTTTGTGGAAATTAAAATCATCATTATGAAAAAGTCTTTTCATTTTATTGCCATTGCTTTACTGTTCCTGTTTTGCAGTTTACACAGCTATTCCCAGACAAATAAAAAGGATGAACGTTTAAAGGACAAGGCTGCCAGGCTTGCTGATCAGAAGGAGTATGACAAGGCTGTGAAAGTCCTTAAAGATGGCCTTAATTCTAATAATTGTTCTTCTTTCTGGGATTTGATCGTAGGGTATTCTTATAATGAATACCAGCAAATGTCCAGTTTAAGGATTACTGTGAGTTCCAAACCTTCGGAAAAAAAATCAGGGGATAACCTCGGCGATAGCCTTATGGATAAAATAATGGGGCCTAATGGATTGGATGGTCTGATGAAGA
>CAILMK010000237.1 GCA_903835275.1 uncultured bacterium
TCCACTTGTTTTATGAAGCATTATCGGCTACCCTTTTGAGAGATTCCTTCTTTCAATTGATGAAAACAATTTTGGTTACAGCTTTCTGTGTGCCATCCTGACTGGCGCAGAACACCATATATACACCCGTACTAACCTTTTCTCCTTTGAAGTTTTTACCATACCAAAGTGCCTGTCCTCCTTCAGAAGTTGTTTGATATACAAGGTTTCCAACCACATCAGTAATCTTCACTATCGAGCTTCCTACCAATCCTGTTATAGCAATCGGTCCATCATAATTAGGCTTTACAGGATTCGGGAAAGCATATATGCCGCTATAATCCTGATTGCCTACAGTTGACGACCCTCTGAATTCTATGATTCCTTTCCCTGTTCCAAAATATACTTCACCTGTTTTATGATCAATAGCAATGCTGTTAACGTTATTACTAAACAGCGGACTATTCGTAGCATCAAAGTGATATATCTGTTGCGTTCCATCGGCTGACATAAGGAATACACCCGAATTTGCTGTTCCTATCCATTTACGATTAGCGTCATCCACTGCTATTGCCTGAACTGTTTCGGTAAGTAATAATATCTGTACGTTACCATCCTGTTGCAATAATATCTGTTGCGAATCAAAGTTCTGACCGGGAACGAAAACATTTTCCGGTGAATAAAATACAGTAATTCCTTTATCAGTACCTACCCATATTGCGCCTGTTTTATCTTCTGCCAAACAATATACACCGGTACTTGGCAACAAACCATGACCACTTGCAGTTGTCATCACTTTGGTATTAGTAGTAATATTAGCAGCAGCAGTGGTATTGCCTGCATATACCATAAGTCCGCCACCACGTGCAAGCACTATCCATTTCTGGTCGTTCTGATCGATTAATATTTGACCCATCGTAGCACCTCCACTACCGAAGATAGCTGTAAAATCAATGGGTGTCCATGTTCCTGATGCGCTTTTGCGTGATAATGCTTTACGTACCGATGTGCTTCCTACCCATAAATTATTGCCTGCATCCAATGCCAAACCATCCGTTAATACCGGACCTGTACCATTGGAATAAATACCACTCAAGCCGCCGTGAGACGTGATGGCATCCCAATGTTTTATAGGCACGCCATTATATAATTCTACTAATCCTTTTCCCCATGATGCCACATAGGCATGCTTTGTATCATTGCTATCTATCAATACATTCATAAAATCATACAGCGTATCCAAATTAACTACCGACGGATAAGTTCCTTTAATATTTGACCAGCTGTTATTACTGTAATTAAATATTCCATCATTGATATATAAATTCGACCAGCTGTTACTTACTCCGCCCGGTACTGCTATCAAATTGCCGCCAGCTAAAGCCATTGCATTTACAAATTCATTGGCAGGTCCGTTAGGATACCTGAATTCACAACCTATTCCCGGTTTCCACGATGCCAAGCCATACTTATCATCAGCATACCACACTCCTCCATTATTATCTACAGTTACTGATTCAGGACTTATATTATCATTAAAACAATCACCCGAACCTAGAAAAAATCCTCCCTGCAAATTACTGTTTCTAATATTTATTGAATATTGATCGGCAACAATTAAACTTCCATTTACTGTACGCAAAACTCTAATGGTATAGGGCTGTAGAGGTACCAGAGAATCTATTTTCCATTTTGTGCCATCGTATGATTTTATCGTATCCTGACCGGCATATACTGTTGCAGGAATCGTGGAAAAATTACTGTATAAATATCTTGAGAAATTAGCAAATACTTTACCTCTGAATACAGTTATTGCATTGTATTTTCCATTCGGATTACCACTATACGTTCCGTTTACAATGCCTGTAATCAAACTCCAAGCAGTATTATCGGCTAAGGTAGGCGCATTTACCGATGCTTTATACACTCCGCCATCGGTAGCTGCATAAAAGTAATTTCCATCCGAAGTAATATCTCTTACGTTTATTGCATTTCCACCGGGTCCTATATAATAAGTGTCATGTATTTCCATCCTGTTCATATCCACCACCACTATGCCGAAACCACATGCCAGATAAGCGTATTGATTGACGAAATAAATATTATTAATTGATTTATTACCTACAATGTTTTTGTTTTTAATATCAGGAAGATTGGTAATAGTAGTGCCGTCGATAATATCAATGTTGGCATTGGCGTATGCTATCAACACTTTATTATTATAGTGATTGCAATTGAGAACCACTGCCTGCACATCCGACAATCCATTTATTTTCGACAACCGTTCCATTGAATTGTCGCCATTGTTGAACATAAATATTCCACTTTTGGTGGCGCAATATACTTTGCCATTGCCTTCGGATACGGACACTCCGCTACGGTACGATAAATGATCCTGCCACTTGAATATAGGAATACTTTGTGCAAATAGCTGCTGCGCTGCAATGATGGTTATTATTAATAAAAAAGTCTTTTTCATTTTATTTGTAATGATACTATTTAAAACGTGAGTGTTCCACGATTATTGCGTAAAGGTAA
>CAILMK010000238.1 GCA_903835275.1 uncultured bacterium
TAAACTGACCCTTTTTCCACTAAAATTCTCGTAGAACCTTTTTTTTAAGGCAATTCCCCCTGCTAAAGAAGGGGGTTACTGAATGCAAATCTCCAATTACCATTTTCAGATAATTCATGACCTATTATCAGATACTGGAAATAGATGCAAACGCGAATGCTGTTGAAATAAAAAAAGCATTTCGCCGCCTTGCTATGAAATATCATCCCGATATCAGCAGGGAAGATGAAGCGGAAACACGTTTTAAGATCATTTATATTGCTTATGATATCCTGAGTGATCCTTACAAAAAGAAATTGTATGATGAATTCCAATTGCACAAGCATCTTGAAGAGGAATCAGAACCGGTAATTAATGAATGGAGAAGAAAAGCATATTCCCAGGCAGGCAGGTACTCACGAATGCACTACAAGGAATTTGATGATTCCATGCTTTCAAAAATCACTTTTCATACACATCAGGGGGTGGCATTTTTATTTTGTTTCGCATTATTATGCGTCGGAATAATAACACTCGGTATAGGATTTATGTTTGTAAACGGAAAATATTTTAACGGTGCCTATGTTTTAGGTACCGGATCCCTTGTAGCAGGCGTTTTATTTTTATTCTATGGTGCTAAGGGATTGATTGGAGTATTCAGCACCTGGCAAGGGAAAGAGGTTTGATTATTCCACCACCAGTTTCCTTACTTCCTGTCCATTCGTCGTATTCACAGAAATGAAATATATCCCTTTCGGATAATTATTTACGTCAATATTTTTGAATCCATTTATCTCCCCGGAATAAATAATTTCTCCTGTGATATTGCGTACTGTAAGTGTTCCCTTAGTACTGCAATTGATATGCAAAACATTTGCTACAGGATTGGGATAAAAGGAAAATAATTCGTTTTGCTTTGCAAGAGATATTCCGCTCACCGTTGAGTATTCAAAAACGTACACCATGCTGTCACGCGGCATGGCGGTAAGGCTGTACGGGCCATTATCATTAATGCCCTTAGCGTACGGGGAGTCAGGATTACCATTCAGCAATACCCTGAAGCTATCTGTGCCGGTATCTTTCACTGCCAGTATACCCACTTGTGGGCCGCCGTGCTGGGTTTGAAATAATCTTCCTTCCACATGACTTTTGCCATAACGAGCCTCAATTTTATTGGAACCTTCATAAAACCATGCCTGGAAATTGGCAAAGCTTGCCGTGTCATACAGGAAACCTGCGTTTTGCCACTGGACTTTTAATATCCGGCTTCCGGAATCACCCGTTAGCTGGTAACCTATCGGGGAAAGGCTTGGTTTCCCTGAATCAGCCCTATCCTGCATTACTACCGCGGCGCAGGGCGCAAAACTGGTATAACGGCTTCCAAACAGGGCATTGCCCAGCAAAATTTTCATCTGGGTATAATCCTGGTTGATAAAATGGAATGTAAAACCAATTGGAAAGCTAAAAGTGGTATCATCGTCCCATAAAACCCCTTTATTGATGCTTATCGTTGAATCCGGATTCAAAGGTTTGTATTCCGCGAGAAAATGAGAGAAGGTGTATGACTGCGAATAAGAGGGAATACTCAGGCAAAGGAGGAAGAAAAGCAAGTAATTCTTCATATTATTGATATTTAGGCATAACAAATATACGAAAAAAAGAGGTTCTTTTAGGAATCCTTCGGAACTTTGCAGTTGATTTTTTAATTTACAGGGAAGGATTGAAAATAAAAGTCTTTGTTATTCGTCATTTATAAAAGAGTGTAATTAAGATCCTGCCTGCCAGACACAATGAAAGTAACAGTCAACCGAAGGATAACCTTTAATGCCGCACACCGGCTAAATAATCCGGCATGGGATGAGGAAACAAATAAAAGGATTTTCGGTTTATGCAATAATCCGAACTATCATGGTCATAACTATGTCCTTATAGTTAAGGTAACTGGCGACATAGATCGGGAAACAGGTTATGTAATTGACTTGAAAATATTAAAGGATATTGTGGATCAAAGTGTTACTGATAGGTTTGATCACAGGAACCTGAATCTGGACGTTACGGAATTTAAAAACCTGAATCCTACCGCAGAAAATATTGCAGTAGTGGTTTGGAACATACTACGCGAAAAACTGGACTCTAAATTTGATTTAAGCATCGTACTTTATGAAACAGAACGAAACTTCGTGGAATTCTCAGGAAAATGAAGATTGTGGGGATGAAAGCCCCTTAAGTGAACATAGTATTGGTGATTCTGTTGAAACTCCTTTGAGGGAAGACGCTTTTGCGCTGGATGACCAGACTAAAATTGAACTCATCCAAAAGCATTTTCGTGAGATCATGCTGATTCTTGGATTGGATATTTGTGATGATAGCCTGAAGGGTACGCCAAAGCGTGTGGCAAAAATGTTCGTAAGTGAACTATTTAAGGGTCTAAATCCCAAGAATAAACCCAAGATCACGTTATTTGAAAATAAATACAAATATGATGAGATCGTAATGGTGCGTGATATTACATTTTACAGTACCTGCGAGCATCATTTCCTTCCTTTCTTCGGCAAGGCACATATTGCGTACCTTCCCAAGGATAAAGTACCCGGTTTATCCAAGATCAACCGTTTAGTGCAGTTTTATGCCAAGCGCCCGCAGGTGCAGGAACGCATGACCATTCAGATAGTCAATGACCTCAAATCCATCCTTGAAACCGATGATGTGGCTGTGTACATTGAGGCAAAACATCTTTGCGTTGCGGCACGCGGCATTGAAGATGCGCATAGCGATACTGTGACTGCAAAATACTGCGGAAAATTCAACCAGGAGGATTATAAAAAGCAATTTCTTGCTTTTCTTGAAACAAGGGAAAAATAGTTAATTCCATTTTCAGGATAAGTAGCAACTCTAATATCTCATTCCCAAATTAGTCCTAATTTTACAGGATGAATGTATTCTGGTTTCGTCGTGATTTGCGGCTCGATGATAATGCCGGCTTGTATCACGCGTTGAAAAATTCAGATGCGGTCCTGTGTCTTTTTATTTTCGATTCCGAAATACTTTCCAAACTCGATAACAAGGCTGATGCCCGAGTGGAATTTATCCATCAAAGAATTTTATTTCTCAATGAATTACTGAGAGAAAAAGGCAGTACCCTTCTGGTAAAACAGGGAAACCCAAAAGACATCTTTGATGAAATCACAAATGAATTCTGTATCGGTTCCGTCTACACGAATCACGATTATGAATCTTATTCCCTGCAAAGGGATAAAACGATTGAAAAGTTATTAAAGAATAAGGGTATTGAATTCAAAACTTTCAAGGATCAGGTAATTTTTGAAAAAGATGAAATACTAAGCAATACCGGTACACCATACACAGTATTTACGCCCTATGGAAAAAAATGGAGCGAAAAGCTTGACGAATTTTATTTGAAAACGTATCCCCTAGAAAAACACATCAATAATTTATACAAGACAAATACTTTTACTATTCCCTCATTGGAAGAAATTGGTTTTCGAAAAAGCGGATTGAATTTTCCCGGAAATGAAGTAGAAGATTCCATCATAGCAAATTATGAAAATACCAGGAATGAAGTTTCAATGGATGCCACTTCCCATCTTGGAATTCATTTGCGCTTTGGTACCATTTCCGTGAGGAAACTGGCAGTGCGCTCGAAAAAACTAAGTGAAATTTTCCTCAATGAACTTAAATGGCGCGAGTTTTTCCAGATGATCTTATGGCATTTCCCGCATGTGGTTGAAAACTCTTTCCGCAAGGAATACGACAGGATAGAATGGAGAAACAATGAACAGGAATTTGAAGCGTGGTGTAATGGAAAAACCGGCTATCCGATGGTGGATGCAGGGATGCGTGAATTGAATGCCACCGGTTTCATGCATAACCGCGCCAGGATGATAACTGCAGGCTTTTTATGCAAGCACCTATTGATTGACTGGCGCTGGGGAGAACGTTATTTTGCAGAAAAGTTGCTTGATTTTGAATTGGCTTCCAATAACGGCAACTGGCAGTGGGCGGCAGGGACCGGCTGCGATGCTGCACCCTACTTCAGGATATTCAGCCCGGATGCCCAGCAAAAGAAATTTGATCCCAAGGCAATTTATATACGGAAATGGGTGCATGAATATGAGACACCCCTATATCCACAGCCCGTTGTGCAACATGAATTTGCACGTTCCCGTGCACTGGAAGCTTACAAAAGAGCATTGAAGTAGCCACAAGAACCACCTTTGATTGTATATTTGCACTCAGGCATGTTTGCAATTATTGACGTAGAGGCTACTGGTGGAAATCCTAAGAAGGATAGGCTGACTGAAATTGCCATTATCATTCATAATGGAAACAAGGTTATTGAGCAGTTTAATACGCTCATAAACCCTGAAACAGATATTTCTCCTTTTATTTCCCAGATGACCGGCATCACCAATGAAATGGTTGCCGGAGCACCGCTATTTTCTGAAATTGCACCCAGGGTTATTGAGCTGACAGAAGGAAAAGTTTTCGTGGCTCATAATGCCACCTTTGATTATTCATTTGTGAATAATGAATTCAAAAGGCTGGGTACTCATTTTATTCGCAAGCAACTTTGTACTGTTAAACTCAGCCGTAAAATACTTCCCGGCATGACTTCCTACAGTCTTGGAAAACTTTGCAGGGAAATGGGCATACCCATGGAGAACAGGCACCGTGCTTTCGGTGATGCTGCTGCAACCGCAGAGTTATTTGACATCATGCTGAAAAGGGAAGGCAACAGCATCCTTGAAGAAACATTAAAACAGGAAATATTCGATAGTATTTTACCTCCGGCTTTAAAGCGTAATGATGTTGCTTTGCTTCCTGAGGAACCGGGTGTATATTATTTCAGGAATAGTGAAGGGAAAGTAATTTTTATGGGGAAGGCTAAGAGTATTCGCCACAGGGTACTGAAGCATTTTGCTGAAGATTTGAATACTCCCAAAAATGCAGACCTGAAAAATGATATTCACTCCTTGGATTATGCCCTTACCGGAAACGATCTGGTGTCTTTCCTAATGGAAAGTGATGAGAAAAGAACGCTTAAGCCAAAGTATAATACCGCAGCAAGAAGAAGCAAATTCAAATACGGGATTTATAAAGAATTTGATGAAAACGGTTATCTGCAATTAAAGCTGCACATGCATAGTTATCCGGAGCCGGCAATATTTATCAATAACCGCAAAAGAGGCGAACATTTATTGCAGAAAATGGCTGCTGAATACCAACTTTGTCAAAGCTTGTTCGGGGTATTATCCGAAGAAAGTGGTCAGTGTATTCCCGGTTCCTGCAAGGGGGCGTGCAAGGGGGAGGAAAGCGTGGAATCCTATAATCTCAGGGTGGAGGAAGCCGTAAGCCGTCATAACTATGAACACTTTAATTTCCTTATGGTAGGGGAGGGCAGGACACCTAATGAAAGATCCATCGTTTGTGTTGAAAACGGAGCCTATATCGGTTATGGATTTTATGATGAAGCAAACAGTCAATTACGGGACGTGGATTCTATAAAAGAAAGCATCAAGAGGCTCAAATACCATCCAGAATATCAAAAAATCATCAGGACATTCCTTAAAAAGAAGATCAAGGGTATAGAAGTAATACCCTATTGATCCTTATTCCCGGATATAAAAAATATAATCAGTAGTTGGTGGGGCTGTATCAGCTTTCCTAAGTAGCGTACTTATTTGTGCACGGTGATGGGTAGAGTGATTAATCACGTGAAATAAAATATCCCGGATCTTATTTTTGAAAACTTCTCCTTTTGTATTAGCATATTCTATTTCGTTCTCAAAATCATCTTCGCTTAATGAAGTCAGATATGTATTCCATCCTGCATTATTTTCATGAAGTTTCCTTGAAATTTCTTCATTACTGATCGTTTCCCACAGAGGAGTTTTTGCGGGCAAATGATCATTTAATCTGCCAAGCCATATTTCCTGAGCATGCACTATGTGGCTTAAAAGTTTTTGCGCTTCTTCTAGCTGAGATTGCTCCTGAAGAATGGTATTCATTTTCAGGTTTGTGTCAAAATTGTATTTAAATAATCCGGTGAAAAAAGTTTTCATTATAATAAAAATTAAAAGGGAGTTTCGGGGGCCTTATTCAAAAATTCCGAGGATTTTCCTTTAGGTATTGAAAGGGATTCCCAATTGCTTCCCTTGATGTGTTTGGCGAGATAAATCATTTGCCCAACGTGATACGCATAGTGCGTCAATTGCCTTATGAATGCCTTCATCACTGTATGCGGTTCCTTCCTGATATAAACGGTTGCCATCATGTCTTCAGGTCGCAGACTGTGCAGGGTGTCCAGAAACACTTTCCAGCCATCTTCCCAGATTTGAATAAGTTCTTCCCGCGTTTCCTTATAATCTTCAAATTCGGCGTCGCGTTCACGGGTTGGTTTCTCGCCATCTGATGTTAAGAAATCGGTCCATCGTGAAATCATATTCCCGCTCATATGCTTAACTATAATTGCAATACTATTGGATTCTCCATCAGGTACATAATGCAGTTCATTTTCAGAGAGCCTTTGCAATACCTTGTCCCCCATGGCTTTGTATTTTTTAAATTCCGCGATACTGGTTTCAAGAAAGTGTGATTCGATATTCATGGATATAATATTTTTGATTTCGTGTGAACGATATACTAACATTACTTACAAATTTACCCTAAAAATTAAACTGAAATTATTATACAATAAATAAAATTCAGGTATATTTGA
>CAILMK010000239.1 GCA_903835275.1 uncultured bacterium
AGAATCTACCTATATAGACGCTCTCTATCAGGACTTTTTGAAAAACCCCGACAATGTGGATATAAGCTGGAGAAAATTCTTCGAAGGCTTCGATCTGGCTGTTTCCCGCAACGGACACGCTGTAAAAAGCGCTCCGGCAATGACCGGAACTTCCGATTATGACAAGGAATCAAGGGTTTTGAAGCTTATTACTGCTTATCGTGAAAGAGCACACCTGCTTTCCACCACCAATCCTATCCGCAAGCGCAAGGACAGGCATCCACATCTGGATATTGAAGATTTCGGCTTAGGTCAGGATGACCTGAAGTCCGGATTCCATGCAAGCAAAGAGCTTGGAGAAGCTCCAGGACTGACCCTTGAAGAGATCATTAACCATTTAAAGGCAATTTATATTGGTGATATCGGGGTGGAATACATGCACATCGAAAATCATGAAGAGCGTGAGTGGTTCCGTGAAAAGTTTGAGACAACTGTTCTTAACAGGAAATTCCCGATTGAAAAGGAAAAAAGAATTTTAAATAAACTCAACGAGGCAAGCGTTTTTGAAAATTTCCTGCATACAAAATTTGTAGGTCAGAAGCGTTTCTCACTTGAAGGTGGCGAAAACACAATCCCTGCACTTGACTTTATTGCAAACAAAGCAGCAGAGCATGGCGTTAAAGAAGTAGTTATAGGCATGGCTCATCGTGGCCGCCTGAATATACTTGCCAATATCCTTGGTAAGACTTACGAATACATCTTCTCTGAATTTGAAGGCATCAAGCCTGACCAGACCATGGGAGATGGCGACGTGAAATATCATTTGGGCTACAGTTCTTCTGTAACTACATTCTCCGGAAATGAAATTTATCTGAAGCTGATGCCGAATCCTTCGCATCTGGAAGCAGTGAATTCTGTAGTTGAAGGTTTCAGTCGTGCAAAGGCTGATTTACTCTATAAAGAAAATTTTGAACAGGTATTGCCTATCATCATTCACGGTGATGCAGCTGCTGCCGGACAAGGCGTAGTTTACGAAGGCGCGCAGATGTCCCAGTTGAAAGGATACTATACAGGAGGAACCATACATTTCACCATCAATAACCAAATCGGTTTCACTACTGATTTTGATGATGCGCGTTCATCCACCTATTGCACAGCTGCTGCGTATTTAACGGATTCTCCGGTCATCCACGTAAACGGTGATGATGCAGAAGCAGTGGTGTATGCTGCAGAACTTGCCACTGAGTTCTGGATGAAGTTCAACAAGGATGCTTATGTGGATATGGTTTGTTACCGCAAACACGGACACAACGAAGGCGACGAACCGAAGTATACCCAACCGGCATTATATAATCTGATCGCGCAACACGCTAATCCGCGCGAAGTATATACAAACGCACTGGTAGCTAGAGGCGATATTGAAGCGGAACTTGCCAAGAACATGGAAAAGGAATTCCGTGGCTTGCTGCAAGACCGTTTGAATCTTGTAAAACAAAATCCGCTGCCGTACCAGCCACAGCCTAATGAAAAAGACTGGGCGAGTTTACGCAAATCCGAAATAGTTGATTTCGATTCTTCCCCTATTACTTCCGTGAAGAAAGCAGATCTTGAAAAAATAACAAAGGCACTTACCACCTTCCCTGAAGGTTTCCATCCTATCAAAAAAGTGGAAAAACTTTTACAGGACAGAGCAAATATGTTCAAGGATAATAAACTTGACTGGGCAATGTGCGAACTCTTTGCTTACGGCACTCTCCTGCTGGAAGGAAATGATGTGCGCATGAGCGGACAGGATGTTATCCGTGGTACATTTTCACACAGGCACGCGGGTATTTTTGATGAAATTACCAACGAGCCTTATTTCAACCTGAATCATATCAGCGATAAGCAAAGCAAGCTGAGAATATATAATTCCCTCCTTTCTGAGTATGCAGTTCTCGGATTTGAATATGGATATTCCATAGCGCATCCGAACGGACTTACCATCTGGGAAGCACAGTTCGGCGATTTCGCCAATGGCGCACAGGTTATGATAGACCAATTTATCTCCTGCGGAGAATCCAAATGGAACCGCATGAGCGGACTTGTGCTCCTTCTTCCTCATGGATACGAGGGACAAGGCCCTGAGCATAGCAGCGCACGCGCAGAGCGCTTCCTGGACCTCAGTGCTGAATACAATATGGTGGTGGCTAATTGCACCACTCCTGCCAATTTCTTCCACCTGATGCGCAGGCAAATGAAATGGCCGTTCCGTAAGCCACTGGTAGTGCTTACCCCTAAATCATTATTGCGTCATCCATTAGTTATTTCTCCAATAGAGGAACTTACCAATGGAAAATTCCGCGAATTGATTGATGATGATTTTGCAACAAAGGCAAAAGTAAAACGCGTTCTTTTCTGTTCCGGGAAAGTGTACTATGATCTCCTGCAAAAACAACAGGCGGATGACCGCAAGGACATCGCCATTGTGCGCATAGAGCAGTTGTATCCTATGCCGGAAAAAAAGATCGACGAAATATTTAATAAATATCCGAAAGCAGAATATGTTTGGGTTCAGGAAGAGCCTAAGAACATGGGTGCATGGACCTATTGGCTGCGCAGGGAGGAACATAAGAAATTCCGCCTGATCTCCCGTAAATCCAGCGCATCACCGGCTACCGGATTTAATAAAGTGCACGTACAACAACAACAGGACATCGTTGACGAAGCATTTGCATAATTTTTAGATGGGTTATTCAGATTACACTGATAAAATAATTAATTATCTCAGGCCTTATCAGCCTGAAAGAATCGGTGTGTTCGGTTCATTTGCAAGGAATGAACAAACTGCGAAAAGTGATCTGGATATTCTCATGAAATTGAATGTTGGAATTTCTCTTTTTGATTTAGTGCAAATCCAGGATGATCTAACAAATATTGTTGGGAGAAAAGTACACCTGATGACAGAAGGTTCTCTTAAAAACAGGTTTTTAAAAAAGTCAGTTGAAGAAGATCTCGTTTACATTTATCAATCCAAAATTTAGAGTTTAGATATTAGAATTTAGAGCTTATAATTTAGAATTTTAAAAAGATATGGCCTTAGAAATAAAAGTCCCTTCCGTGGGAGAATCAATTACAGAAGTTACCATTGCTAACTGGCTGAAAAAAGACGGCGA
>CAILMK010000240.1 GCA_903835275.1 uncultured bacterium
ACAATAGCTGAAGAAAACGAATGAATTTAAAATGAATGTTTGGAAGCGATTATTTTAGAGTGACTTCGCAACCGTATTGATCACCTTCAGCCAGCTTTTTACTAGTGCTGTATACGTCTGAAGAGTTATCCAGGCTGGAGGATACCACCCTGAAATAATATTGTTTAGGCGTAAGTCCTGTAAACTTATAATGATTTCCTCTTTGCTCCCAATTACTGATATTAATAGGGCTATCTTCCTCGTAAGAATGTAGAGATTCGTAAATAAAAATCTTCGCATTGTTTACCGCCCTGTGATTGAAATCCGATACAACCAGTTCGAGGTCACATTTATCAGATTTAGAAGGGGTTTTACTTTGTACCAGGGTAAATCTTGCAACAATAACCAGCACGGCTACCAGAGATAACTTTATATACAAACCGAGACTAATACGGGGGAAACTTAACATAGGATTTTTACTCCTGCTTTTAATTACAATATCAAATGTCATCATTGTAGTATTACCATAATTTTGTTTTCGATTAATAAGGACTTTATTCGACAAAAGGGCTTCTTATCCGACAAATCGCTAATTTTACACCCCTAAATATGTTTAAATGAAATTATACTCAATCAATACAGGATACTTTAAACTGGATGGTGGTGCCATGTTTGGTGTAGTGCCCAAGAGCTTGTGGAACAGGCAGAACCCAGCCGATGAAAACAATATGTGCAACTGGGCAATGCGTTGTTTGCTAATAGAAGACGGCAATAAACTCATTCTTGTTGACAACGGACTTGGAAACAAACAGGACGAAAAGTTTTTTAGTTACTATTACCTGAATGGAGACGACAGCCTTGAAAAATCACTGGCTGCATACGGATTCAAACCGGAGGATATTACTGATAATATACTTACGCATCTTCACTTTGATCATTGCGGTGGTGGCATTAAATGGAACAAGGACAGGACAGGATATGAGTCAGCTTTTCCAAATGCTACATTTCATGTGAACCGTGAACACTGGGAAGAAGCTACGCATCCCAATGCCCGGGAAAAAGCCTCTTTTCTGAAAGAGAATATTCTGCCTATGCAGGAATTGGGTAAACTTAATTTCATTGAGGGTGAAGGAAAGTTTTCCGATACCATTGACCTTAAATTCGTTTATGGACATACCAAGGGTATGATGTTGCCACAAATCCAATATGGTGATAAGAAAATCATTTATATGGCTGACCTGATCCCGGCATCCTACCATGTTCCAGTTCCCTGGGTGATGGGTTATGATATGCACCCACTCACCACCATGGAAGAAAAGGAAAAATACCTGAACACTGCCGCCGAACGTGGCGATATATTTTTCTTTGAACACGATCCGGTAACAGAATGCTGCACCGTAGAGAAAACAGAGCGCGGAGCGTATAAAGTGAAGGAGAGGCTGCTTATTTCAGATTTAGTCATTTAAGATTTCAGATTTAAAAAAACTATGAATAGTGATGAATTAAAAGAACGCACTTTGAATTTTGGCATAAGGGTAATGAAAATGGCTGAAAAATTGCCTGCATCTCAGGCAGGAACCATAGTTTCTAACCAAATAATCAGATCTGCTTTTTCCATCGGAGCCAATTATCGTGCTGCATGCAGGGCAAAGTCGTCCAGAGATTTTGTAAATAAACTGAAAATTGTTCTTGAGGAAGCAGATGAAACCTCTTATTGGATGCAGATAATTGTAAGGTCAGATTTAATAAATTTTGATAAAATGAAAGATATTATGAAAGAATCAGATGAATTGACAGCTATTTTTGCTGCAGCATTAATTACGTCCCAGAAGAAGCTTGAAAAATCTAAAATCTGAATTCTTAAATCTTAAATAATTATGAAGCTCGACATACTTGCCATAGTAGCCCACCCCGATGATGCAGAATTAAGTTGTGGAGGCACCCTTGCCAAGCACTCTTCCCTCGGATTTAAAACCGGTATCATAGACATGACCCTGGGCGAAATGGGAACCCGCGGAACCGTGGAAGAAAGAATGGTAGAGGCGGATGCCGCTTCAAAGATCATGGGATTATCCTTGCGCGAGAATTTGAAGTTTGCCGATACACGCTTTGAGAACGATGAAAAACATCGTTTGGAAGTGATAAAGAAAATACGCCAGTACCAACCTGAGATCGTTATTACCAATGCCCCATCTGACCGTCATCCTGACCATGGCAGGGCTGCAGAACTGGTCAAGCAGGCTTCCTGGCTTGCCGGACTGGAGAAATACGAAACAGAGTTGAATGGAGTAAGGCAAAAGGCATGGAGGCCCAAATATGTGTACCATGCCATCCAGTTCAATTTCCTGGAACCGGATTTCGTTGTAGATATTACAAGTTTTGTAGAAGTTAAAATGCAAGCGATCCTTGCCTATAAATCCCAGTTTTATGACCCGAATGCTTCTGAACCGAATACATTAATTTCCCGCCCGGAATTCCTGGAAATGCTGCGAAGCAGGAATATTTCCCATGGCAACTACGGTATGGTGGATTACGCCGAAGGGTTTATCTCCATGTACAAACCGGCCGTGAAGAGTTTGTTTGATCTGGTGTAGATCATGGTTTTTTACCGTTCACTAAAGTGAACGGCAATAGAAAAGCTGCTTTGTTTTTTATCGATTACCGTTGGTTTCAACCAACGGAATAATGTGGATAAAAATCGGAGAGATGCTAAGGGGTTTTAAGCAAATTAATTCCCTACTTTTGCTGCACATTTTCAATATCTATGTCAACTAAAGTTTCAAATAAAGCTGCCAATCTGATTGGTTCTGAGATTATTCGCCTTGCTTCCGAAGTAAACCAGAAGATAAAGGAGGGTAAGAAAATATACAACCTTACCATCGGGGACTTCAATCCGAACCTGTTCCCGATCCCGGTTTTATTGAAAGAAGAGATCATCAAGGCATACCATGCCAACGAAACCAATTATCCTCCGGCGGATGGTATGCCGGAGCTTAGAAAGGCTGTGGCGGCGTTCCTTAAAAAATATGAAGGACTTGATTATCCGATTGACCAGTTACTCATTGCTGGTGGTGGCAGGCCTTTAATTTATGCCGTGTATCAAACATTATTGGATAAGGGTGATAGGGTGATCTATCCGGTTCCTTCCTGGAATAATAATCATTATTGTCACCTGAGTGATGCGCAGAAAATAGAAGTGGAAACCAAACCTGAAAACGGTTTTATGCCAACGGCTGCGGAGATTGCGCCGTACATAAAGGATGCCACCATTCTTGCCTTGTGTTCCCCATTGAACCCAACAGGAACGGTGTTTTCCAGGCAACATCTTTTGGAAATTTGCCAGTTGGTTTTGGATGAGAATAAACGTCGCGGTGATGCGAAGCCTTTATATATTTTATACGACCAGATCTACTGGATGCTAACCATGGAAGGCATTGAGCATTTCAATCCTGTAAGCTTGCTTCCTGAAATGGCGGACTATACCATTTTTGTAGATGGTATTTCAAAATCACTGGCTGCAACCGGAGTGCGTGTAGGATGGAGTTTCGGTCCTGCGGAAGTGATTGGTAAAATGAAATCCATACTCGGGCATATTGGTGCATGGAGTGCACGCGCGGAACAAGTGGGCACCACTCATTTCCTGAATAATGAAAAAGCGGTAAGTGATTTCCTTGCTGATATTAAAAATAAAATTTCGGGTAGATTTAATTTGATCTACAAAGGCATTTCCGCTCTCAAAAATGAAGGATTCCCGATAGATATTATTTCACCACAAGGTGCTATTTATCTTTCAGTAAAATTTTCCATCAAGGGATATAAAACCCCTGCAGGCGAAGAAATCTTAACTACGGATGATATTACTGCGTATTTATTGGATCATGCACAATTGGCCATTGTTCCTTTCACTGCCTTTGGATGCGGCAAGGATACAGAATGGTACCGTATTTCAATAGGAACAATATCCATGGAAGAAATTCCAATGATGCTGGAGAAATTGAGATCGGCGATGCAGGATTTGAAGAAATAAATTTTCTTTACGACAACCTTTCCTTGAAATCTTCGTACCCGAATTTGCGGATGCTTGTGATGTTTCCGTCTTTATTCATCAGCATAATATCAGGTAGGTTTACACCGTTGAAGGTAGTGTTCTTCACCATCGTGTAAATGGCCATATTCATGAAGACAAGTTTTTGCCCGATACTGAGTTTTTCCTTGAAGGAATAATTACCAATCACATCTCCTGTCAGGCAGGTTGGTCCTACGAGTTTGAAAACATTTATACTTTCTTCACCGGT
>CAILMK010000241.1 GCA_903835275.1 uncultured bacterium
GATCAATCAACACGGTGGTTTGATTTCAGGATCAAGCCCGTTATAGAGGGGATTATTATTTTATCATTTGATGTTACTGAAAAAAAGAAACGCACTGCCGAGTTGGCTCTTGCCAATAAGGAACTTGTTCTCCGAAATGAAGAAAATGAAAAACGTGCATCAGAACTGGTGATTGCGAATAATGACTTGCTTAAAACCAATTTAGAGCTGGATAGATTTGTTTACAGTGTATCGCATGATTTGCGTTCCCCCCTGACGTCCATACTTGGTTTGTTATCATTCATTGAAGAGGATAGCAGGGAACCCGATACGCTTCAACACGCTGAAATGATACGAAGCAGTGTTGTTCGCCTTGAAGTATTTATTAAGAATATACTCAGTTACTCCCGCAATAACCGTACGCCGGTGGAATCGGTCGTTATTCCTTTGCCGGAAACCGTGCAGGATGTAGTTAATTCTCTTTGTGGAATGAAGGAAGCGCAGGGAATGCATTTTGAAATAAATATTGAAAAGAGCAAACTGTTTTATACGGATATGCAACGCTTTAATACCATTCTGGAAAACCTTATTTCAAACGCAATGAAATACCGCGATTCTGCGAAAGAAAACAGCTTCGTGAAAATTAGCGGTGCTGCCAATAAGGATTGGCTTGAATTGCGTATTGAAGATAACGGAATTGGCATGGAAAACGACCACGCTGAAAAAATATTTGATATGTTCTACCGCATCTCAGGAAGGGTTCCCGGCTCCGGGCTTGGCTTGTATATTGTAAAGGAAATGGTGGAAATCCTTCAGGGAACAATCTCCTACACTTCTCAACCACGTATTGGAACAACATTTTATCTTAAAATTAAAAACCTGAAGTAATGGGGGAAATAATGACATCGCCTTTCGAGGTAATTATGGTTATTGACGATACTGAAGCGGATATGTACATAATGAACCGCATTATTGTAAAGAATAATTTTGCTAAAAAGGTATTGCAGTTTTCAATGGCAGATGATGCTCTGGAATATCTTCGTGAAAATGAAATGAAAGGTGCGGAATTGCCACAGGTTATTTTTGTAGATATACACATGCCCAAAAAGACAGGGTTTGAATTTTTAAACGAATATGACGGGTTTTCCAACAGGTTAAAAAATCAATGCAAGGTGTATGTGATTTCTTCGTCCATTCATGAAAGCGATATTATCCAATCGCAGGAAAATAAAAACATCATTGGTTTTCACGAAAAGCCAATTACTATGCAATTCCTCGAAAATATTGTTTCAGGGGAGTTGAAAGCCGTATCCTGATGGATGCCTTTTAATGCGACATCCCATTAAAGTATAAAATTTTCGGGGGATTGTATAATACCTTTTGAATGTATTATATTCAACTTCGCCCTCGTAATTTTAGCGACAACCAAAATACTCTTACAATGACAACGATCCAGATACTTTTGATTATATTCGCCAGTTCCATGGCAGTTATTATACTTGACAGGATTATATTTTCCAATACGCGCTCAAGTTTTTTCAGCAAGTTCAAAAGGTAGAAAAGGGTAGGGAAGTGCCCGTAGTGAAATACTAAATTGCCCAAATCCTAAGAACTCATATCTAAATCCTAAAAAATCAA
>CAILMK010000242.1 GCA_903835275.1 uncultured bacterium
CATCAGTAATATAAACCGGTACTTCCTGTCCGTTGGATTTTATGATCCTGTTATTGCTGATGTTTACATTCATTTGTATACTGGTTTTGGGAATATTATTTCCTACTAGCATTCTTATTTTACAGATTTCGCCAAATCCGGAAGTATCATTTTGATCTATACGCGTAACAGCCAATGCCAGTTGGTCCTGTCCGAAAAGATCCTTGTGAAAATGCAATTGGGTATGATTATTTATCTGCGCAAACCAGCATGGATTAAAATCAATATGAACAAAGGAAGTATCAATATTCCCAGCATTAAAATTCAGGTTGAAGCTAAGCCCATAAATGTTTTTTGCAGGAATTGTTTTGTTTCCAAGGAATACATCAGCAATAAGTGTATCACCTGAACGAAGGCTGTCTTTTGTGATGATAATATTCAATGGGGCATCACCGGGTTTTCCTTGCGTCCTTACAAAAGTCTTTGGATGTGTTTTACTGTAATTCGCAGTGATGGCAAGGGTATCACTGTAATTGATCGTGCTGTCACCATTGCAATCAGCGTGTTTGTAGTTGATGGCATGAACAAAGGTATCTTTCCAGTCAGTACACGGCTGCGCATCCCATGTCGTGTTTGCATTCGGGCGCGCTGATCCTGTTTTTCCAAATCCCAGGCCGATATTTAAAACATCACTTGCATCAACAACCTTGTCAAAATTGGCGTCTCCCGGCCATACGCAGGTGGAATCAATGGTAATAAGTTCCGTAGAGGAATCCTTGCACCCGGATGAATTTGTTTCTGAAATGCTGATGGAAACAGATGCCGGCTTAATCCAGGATGCAACAATGGAATTGGTTCCTGCACCGCTTGTAATGGTACCGTTATTTATTTTCCACACATAGGTAGAGCCGCTGGTATTGGCAACTGAATAAGTTGCAGATGAATGAGAGCATTCGACAGTATTTCCAGTAATAGTTACTACAGGCAAACTGTTTACGCTTATTATCACACTGTCTGTTTTACTGCAACCCGTTGCTGTAATTGTTTCATCCAGGAAATATGTTGTTGAAGTTGCCGGAGCAACTTTTGGATCACTTGTAGCAGATGTATATCCGGATGGTTTCGATGTCCATGAGTATGTATCTCCGCTCACCGATTTCCCACCAATGTTTATTGAATCTCCGGTACAAATCGAAGAATTTGTTGCGACGTTGGCGGAAGGAATTGGATTTACTGAAATGATTATTGAATCGGTAGCAGTACAACTATACACACTATCGGTCCCGCTTAGATAATAAGTCGTGGTGGATGAAGGACTGACAGTAGTTGTATTACCGGATGCAAAAATGCCGAGGGCTTTTGTTGACCATTTGTAATGATATCCGCTAATAAACGCAGTGCCTATTTTAATGCTGCTTCCATTACAAATTGCAGTATCATTTCCTGCATTTACAGTTGGCGCAGGATTGACTTTTATTTTTACAGAATCAGTTTTACTGCAGCCGGTGGAAGTAATGGTTTCCGTCAGGTAATATTCTGTTGTTTTTGTTGGCAAAACAGAAGGATTGCTGTTTGAAGAAGTATACCCTGATGGATTGGATGTCCAACTGTATGTATCTCCAACAGTAGATGCACTTCCGATGCTTACTGAAGTTCCCGGACAAATAGTGGAACCCGAACCTACACTGGCAGAGGGCAGGGGATTTACTGTTACAGTTACAGAATCATAGGACGAACACCCCGTGGTTGTATCTTGTTCTGAAATATAATAAATCGTAGAGGTAGTTGGGTAAACACTTGGGTTACTCGACGAAGACGAAAATCCTGCGGGTTTGGAAGTCCATGTATATTTGTATCCTGAAACAGGAGTGGCACCCAGGGAAATTGAAACGCCGCTTTGTTTGCAGAATGCGGTGTCATTACCTGCGCTGATAGATTTGAAAGTTTTTGCTTTTATTTTTATAGTATCATAATTACTGCAAACAGAATCTGTAACAGTAAGAATGAAAAATGTATCATGCGTGATTACAGAAGAAATAGTGCTCGTAGTTGCACCATTGCTCCACAGATATGTAAAGCGACCGGTACCGCTAACTTTAGAAGAGATTTTGAGGCTTGTTCCGGCACATACCACTGTATCCTTTGGAAGTTCCACATAAATATATGAAGGAATCCAATACTGATTGCTGATTACAGAGGAACAAAATCCCGAAATACTATCAGCGAAACTAACGTTTACCCAGAAGCTGTCATTAGATCTTCCGTAATGGTGAGTAATTGAAAAAGTGTTATTGGCAACCAGGCTATCTTCGCCATACCATTTGATTGTTTTTTTTCCTATATGAGATCCTGAAGATGGAGTAAGTGTAAACTTGTAATCTCCACATCCAAGGTAACTGGCAGTCACTATACCACTCACCGAAGGATTTACATAAACATTGAATTCACGATTAATCCTCCCGTTCATTGGACAGGCATTGTCTGCCGCTGAAACGATGAAATGGTACGGGTCGGTAGAGGCGTATGTGCTTGCAGGTTTCCAGCAGAATGTTGAAGAAGGATGCTTTTTCTTTTTTTGAGTAATGAAAGTAGCCCCCATTGCGCTTAAGGCCTGGTCCCATGAAACACTTACTGTATCTACAGCATCAGTATCATTGGAAAAAACCGTAAAACAGGTTAATTGCCCGGCACATATATGAATATCCGTCACGGTGGTATTATTGATTCCTGATAGCACTGGCAAATGATTGCTGGAGGAATCCGTTATTACAATCTGGCAATCATGTATCATTTCTCCTTTTTTGTAAGCTTTGCCGCTGCGGTCGTGCCCATATTCCATGACTTTAATTGCCATGATAGATACTTGCTTTGATTTGGGTAATACTGTAAAAAGCCCCGAAAAAGAATCAAGTTTAATGCCAACTGAAGCATCAAAATCAATAGGTTGCTTGTATGAGTATGGAGAATTCCAATGATTAAGGGATATACTATCTATTCTGGGAGGGATCAAGCTGTAAACTATGGAGTCTTGTCTTCCCAGGGAGTCCACATCATTATCATGAATAGGTAATTGGAAAGATTGCAGCTGTCCTGCATAAGCCATGAGCAAAGGCGGTGCGCTGAAATATGGACCCGTATTCTTTCCCCAGCTGCAACGATTAGCCCTGGATTCCAGATACAACCCCTCATTAGCCGCTCCATTGGTAATATATGAACTTCTTTTTTGTTTCCAAGCATCCCAAACAAACCTTATCTCGCAACAAGATTTAATACTGGAAGGCAGGATAATAGTCTGCTGGTATACAAATTGTTTTATTCCATAATGAAACGTGCAAGTACTGCTGCCGCAAACTGTGCAGGACGTATTGCAAACAGGAGTTGCATCTTTTGAAGATATGAGTTTGATGCTGTCGGAGCTCCCATTCAGGATTATGGGATTACCACTGCAATCTTCCAGTATAACCGGATCAGGAGAATATGAACCAAAACTATCACAGTTTGCAAAAAGATTCAAGGTAATCAGGAAGGTGTCTTTACCCTTTTCCTGATAGTGTATATTGCCGCCAACGATGAATCCGGCTATTGCCTTGGTCCCCAAAAGAGAAAATAAAAAGAGAAATAATAAAGTACGCAGAGTAGTTTTCATTTGATAAATTTTTGACGGGATTAGGTTCTTTTACTACAAAGTTATAAATATATCGCAAGACCGGCATTAACAAATAAAAAAGCCGCCCTTATGGGCGGCTTTTGACTTTTATACAACTAGGCTAATTACGCCAGTTTTTCCATCAGATCAACTACGCGGGTAGAGTAACCGGCTTCATTGTCATACCATCCAACTACTTTCACAGTATTATCGATGACCATGGTCAAGTCAGCATCAAAAATGCAGGAATGCGGATTGCCAACAATATCAATGGATACGATCGGGTCTTCGCAATATTCCAAAATTCCTTTCATGGAACCTTCAGAAGCCTTTTTGAAAGCAGCCTTGATTTCTTCAACAGTAGCAGGCTTTTTAAGTACTGCAGTGAAATCTGTTACAGAACCATCCGGAATAGGAACACGCATGGAGTTACCATTTAGTTTCCCTTTCAAATGCGGAATCACCAAGCCTATTGCCTTGGCAGCACCCGTACTGGTAGGGATGATGCTATAAGCAGCTGCGCGAGCGCGGCGAAGGTCCTTATGAGGAGAGTCTTGTAATTGTTGGTCAGCGGTATACGCGTGGATAGTAGTCATGAAACCACTTTCCAGGCCCCAATTGTCGTCCAATATTTTCACCATTGGTGCAAGGCAGTTGGTGGTACAGGATGCATTGGAGATAATATGTTCAGTGCCATCCAGTGTATCATCATTTACGCCTAAAACCACAGTTTTCATTTCACCGGTGGCAGGAGCGGAGATAACTACCTTGCGTGCACCTGCTTTAAGGTGAGCGCCGGCACCTTCCTTATCTGTAAAACGGCCGGTTGATTCCAATACTACGTCTACACCAAGTTCTTTCCAAGGGAGTTGGGAAGGATCCTTAATGGCATAAATGCGGATCTTTTTTCCGTTTACAATGATGTTTTCAGCATCATGGGTAACTGTTCCGTTGAACTTTCCGTGAACGGAATCATACTTTAAAAGATGTGCAAGGGTCTTGGTATCAGTCAGGTCATTAATTGCTACAACCTCCATGTTATCACGTTGAAACATAGTTTTAAAAGAGAGGCGGCCTATCCTGCCGAAACCATTGATCGCTACTTTGATTTTAGACATATTTTATCGTTTAAAAGTTAGGTATTTCTTCGAGCCGCAAAGGTAGCTCATTTTTTTTTTGAAATAATGTGAATTGTGAAAGGAAAATATTGCTACCTTTGCGCTTCCAAAAACAAGACGGTCTGTTCGTCTAGGGGTTAGGACACCAGATTTTCATTCTGGTAACACGGGTTCGATTCCCGTACAGACTACCAAGTTAAAAGC
>CAILMK010000243.1 GCA_903835275.1 uncultured bacterium
GATTATGCACCATGCAATGATAAATGCCGGGGCAATAATTGGAGTAAATACAATTATCAATTCCAAGGCGGTTATTGAACATGATGCAAGGGTTGGATCGCATTGCCATATATCTACATCAGCAGTTGTTAACGGCGATTGCATCATTGAGGATAATTGTTTCATTGGCAGTAATGCTGTTATAGGACATGGAGTGACTGTAAAAGCAAACACCATCATTGGGGCAGGATCAGTTGTTTTGAAAAATCTTGAAAGCGGATTTTATGCAGGGAATCCTGCAACAAAAAAGAATTAATGAAGCATACTCTTATAATAGCTGAAGCAGGAGTAAATCATAATGGAAGCATTGAGCTTGCCAAAAAGCTTATAGAAGCTGCAGCAGATGCCGGCGCTGATATAGTGAAGTTTCAAACATTCAAATCTGAGAAACTGGTGGCTAAGTCTGCAATGCAGGCGGATTACCAGAAGAAAAATTTGAATTCAGGTGAGAGTGCAACCCAGTTTGAAATGTTGAAAAAACTTGAACTGAGTGAAGATGCACACTACGTATTGATTGAACATTGCATAAAAAATAATATTAAATTCCTATCAACGGGATTTGATTTGGAGAGCGTTGATTTTTTACATTCCATAGGAATAGATATTTTTAAAATTCCTTCCGGAGAAATTACAAATCTTCCATACTTACGAAAGATCGGGGCGAAGAACCTGAATGTAATTTTATCCACTGGAATGTCTGACTTGAAAGAAGTCGAAAATGCCCTTGATATTTTAATAGAATCAGGCACGCCGAAAGAAAAAATTATTGTGTTGCAGTGCAACACTGATTATCCAACAGCTTTTGGTGATGTGAATTTAAAGGGAATGCTTACCATGCGCGATGCCTTTAATATCAGTGTGGGTTATTCCGATCATACTCCGGGAATTGAAATTCCAGTTGCTGCAGTGGCACTGGGTGCGGAAGTAATTGAAAAACATTTTACCCTGGATAGAAATATGGAGGGGCCTGATCACAAGGCTTCCCTGGAGCCTGGTGAATTAAAGAAAATGGTAAAAAGTATTCGTCATGTAGAGCTCGCCTTGGGTGACGGTATTAAACGGCCTTCTGAATCTGAAAGTAAGAATATTTTGATTGTGCGTAAAAGCATTCATCTGGCAAATGATATAAAGAAAGGGCATGTTATTTCTGCGGATGACCTTATAATGAAACGTCCGGCAACAGGAATTTCCCCTATGAAATACGATGAAGTTGTCGGGAAGATTGCCACCAAAGATATGCTTGCCGATTATCTCTTAACATTTGATGATATCCTGTAATGAGTAAAAGAAAAATCTGCGTTGTAACCGGTACACGAGCCGAATATGGCCTGCTATATTGGGTGATGAAAGGCGTGCTTGAAGATCCAAGCCTCGAATTACAAATATGCGTTACAGGAATGCATTTATCGCCTGAATTCGGATTGACCTATAAGCAAATTGAGCAAGACGGATTTGTTATTAACAAAAAAATAGAAATTTTATTATCGTCTGATACTCCCGTCGGGATTTCAAAATCCATGGGACTTGGGATGATTGGTTTCGGAGAAGCATTTGCCGAATTGCAACCTGATATTATTTTAGTACTGGGCGATAGGTTTGAAATATTCTCAGCTGTTTCAGCTGCGATGATCGCCAGGATTCCTGTGGCACATTGTCACGGTGGGGAAGCAACTGAAGGTTTGATTGATGAACCAATCAGGCATTCAATTACGAAAATGTCACACTTGCATTTTGCAGCCACTAAAGAATACAGGCAAAGAATTATTCAACTCGGTGAGCAACCGGATCGTGTATTTAACACAGGTGCACTTGGCGTTGAAAATATAAATAAGCTCAAATTGTTGAGCCGGGATAAATTTGAAGAAGCCATCGGATTCAAATTAAACAAGAAAAATCTGCTGGTAACTTTTCATCCTGTGACATTAGAAAATAACACTGCAGAAGAACA